>CALDYJ010000083.1 GCA_937941095.1 uncultured Saprospiraceae bacterium
AATTTCACGTATACCTTCGATACAAAAGGCTGGTAAAAAACCAGCCCTTTGCTATTTTGAAGGATAATTATGCTCGCTTTAAATTATGAGCAAAGTTCTTCTTTGCTCATAATTTCTTCTACCTCAACATCCATCTGCCCCCAGTAGCCACAACCACCTTTGTGACTTGCACATGAGTTAAAACAAAAACCTGCTGCTAATACTATGGCTGCTATTATTAATCTTGACTTTTTCATACTATTGATTTTAGTGATTTATTATCTAAGTTTCACCCATTAATAGCATTTTTACAAAAAGGTTATCAGCTAAATATTAATTTTGGTAATTAATTTTGCTCTCCACAACAACTATGACAAAAATCTTCGGCATACGACACCATGGTCCTGGCTCCGCTCAAAGACTCATCGAAGCTCTAAAGAAGTTTCAACCCGAGTGTATATTGATTGAAACGCCCGAAGATGCTCAAGCTGTATTAAAATATGCAGGACATAAAAAACTAAAGCCGCCAGTTGCTATATTAGTTTACAACCCAAAAGATTTTGAACAAGCAGCCTTTTATCCCTTTGCTAAATTTTCGCCAGAATGGCAAGCCATAAAATTTGGACTCAAAAAAAAGGTACCCGTCCAATTTATAGACCTACCACACAGCATCCAATTTTGCCTCAAGGAAGAAAAGATTCCTAGCGCCACAAACGATTTTGACAGAACTTCTATCTATGATCCTCTTTTTCATTTAGCCAAAATAGCAGGCTATGAGGACAGCGAACAATGGTGGGATGTATTTTTCGAACAAGTAGAAGACAGCGAAGAGGTATTCGACCTCATCTCCGAAATGATGGGCAGTCTCCGAAAAGAAATAAATCGCCCAGAAGATTATGAGACTCTTTTGCGTGAAGCTAACATGCGTGAGCACATCAGAAAGGCACAAAAGAAACATAAAAAGATCGCAGTAGTATGTGGTGCCTGGCACAATAGCGCCCTAGAAAACATCGATCAATTTAAATCTTCCGATGATAAAAAATTACTCAAAGGACTAGCAAAAGTAAAATGCGATTACACATGGATTCCCTGGACTTATGAAAGATTATCAAGAGCATCAGGCTATTCGGCTGGCGTAATTTCACCAGCTTGGTACGAAGTGCTTTTTGATAAAAAGAAAAACGCCTCCATCAGATGGTTAAGCAAAGCAGCAAGGTTGCTCAGAAAAAAAGACCTCGCCGCATCTCCAGCTAATATCGTAGAAGCTGTCAACTTAGCCCATAACTTAGCCGCCATTCGAGACAAAGGAATTCCTGGGATTGATGAACTCAAGGAAGCAGCTCTCAGCACTTTTTGCAATGGCGAAGAAGTGAAGTATAAGATGATCGAAAATAAATTGATCATCGGCGACGTCGTTGGAAAAGTACCAAAAAAGATACCATCCGTTCCTTTACAAAAAGACTTAGAAAAGAGTATAAAATCTGCAAGGCTTAGCAAAGAATATAATTCCTCCGAAAAAATCACAAAAGTCCTGGACCTGCGAAAAGAAAATGGCTTAAAAGGATCTAAACTCATCCATCGTTTAAACCTGATCGAAATTCCTTGGGGAAAAGCCATGAAAGGAAGCAGGTTTGCAACAGGCTCTTTTAAAGAAACTTGGAAACTCAAATGGAGACCAGAATACCTCATAAGAATTATTGAAGCCAACATGTGGGGAAACACAGTAGTCGAGGCAGCAGAAAAGTTTGTTAAAGAAAACATTGGCAAAACAAAAAAGTTATCTCAACTGACTAAAGTCTTACAAAATATTTTAAAAGCAGATCTTCCGAAAGCTATAAACAAAGTCTTAGCGGCCATTCAAGCAAAGGCCGTTTTAGAATCTGACACTTCTGAATTACTAGACGCCATCCCTACCCTTGTAGAATCTTTTAGGTATGGAAACAATAGAGGCATAAAAACAAATCAGATAGAAATCATTTTTCAGCAAGTTATTCCTAGAATATTTATTGCACTACCAAGTGTGTGTACCAACATAGACATTGACAAGGCAGATAAAATCTATGATAAAATAATTAAATTTAATTTGGCCTTAAACATCCTCGAAGAAAAAGAATATCTGAGCGAGTGGAAAATTTGCTTAAAGAAAATGGCCGAAGAAGAAAACATAAACCCAAAGATTAGAGCCCAAGCAACCAGGTATTTATTTGATCAAAAAGAATACAGTTTAGAAACAACAAGTACAAGAATGCAATTTGAACTTTCTAAAGCTGAAAAAACAATGTATAAAGCTTACTGGCTAGAAGGCTTCCTCCAAGGAAGCGCAGCAGTACTTATCCACAATCCACAATTCTGGAACCTGCTAGACAAGTGGGTAACTGAAGTTAAGATGCAATACTTTAAAGAAGTCGTTCCTATCTTACGTAGGACATTTTCTGCTTTCTCTTCAAATGAGAAGCGAAAAATGATGCACTACGTTTTGAATGGAAGAAGAAATATTCAAGCAGACAAAAAATCCCTCAACAAAGAAAGAGTTGCCATCATCATGCCTACCCTTCAAAAGTTGCTTGCGCTAAAACTCTAAGTCTTTCCCTACTAGGATATCTTTATTTTCGTCCTCTTCTTTTAACTTAAGGTCTATGTTATAAGGCATCTTTTTTATCGCTGAGCGCATCAAAGATTCTGCAATTAAGTCATTGGTAAATGATTGTTGTACACCAAGCTTTTGGCTATACTTCCAGATTACTTTTTTTGAAATACCATCAAATAATTCCAAATTCACTTCAACATCATTTTTGTGTTTTTTCTCCAATGCCCCAATCTGCATTAATTCAGGAGAAGTATTTGGTCTGTCCATTCCAAAGTATGAACAAAGCAGTCCATCAACTTCTAAAGCTTCACAAACTTCTGTCACCGTCATAGCTACTCCATCGAAGTAACCAATTTCTTTAAGTTTGTCATTGGTCATCAATAGATCTTGAATATCGACGGTTATTTTACCCTGATCTTTTGCAATGTGAAACCAAGTAACCAGCTTTTGCTGAAAGCTCGCGGATTCAATTTCCATCTGATTTTTGTACGCTATATATTCTCCACCTTCCATTGAAGCAATGGATGTAATCGGAGGAAGAACAGCGACTAATTTATGATTGTTAATTTGTGTAGCAACATCTGAAGTGTGCAAAACTCTTGTACAACTAAAGATTACCAGGTTGCAGAATAGAAACAGCAGTACCCTATCAATTCTCATTTGACGAATATTTTCTCATGTATGTTTTAAAATCTCATATCATGATAGTCAAAGGATATGCCACACTTGTATAAAAAGAATAATTTGTTTTTAAGCTTGAATCTTCTACTTACTATTTTCTACCTCTTCGTTAAGCTCTTCAAGGTTTTTGTTTGAAATGTAATAAGGCATTTTTTTAGCAGATTGTTTCATGATGGAAGTAATCAAGGTACTGGCATTACTTACAACATTTCCTGAAATTTTTTGCTTATAACTCCAGATCACCTTTTTTGAGAAGCCATCATAAAGTTCGAAATTGACATTTGCATTATTCGATTTTATCCCAACTTGCTTTGCCAAGTCATCTCCTGAAAAGGTAATAGGGTTCTCTAAACCATAAAAAGAAGTAAGCATTCCATCTACCTCCAAAGCCTCACATACTTCTGAAATGTTTAATGGTGCTCCT
>CALDYJ010000084.1 GCA_937941095.1 uncultured Saprospiraceae bacterium
AAAACGGAGTTAAAAATTAGTTGTTTTCCTAATCCAACAGGAGGTTTAATAAATGTACAAACAGAATCAAAGAGAGAATGGACCTATAAATTATACAATTTACAAGGTCAATTATTGCTTACCGCAAATGCAAATGATCATCAAGCAAACATTGATTTGACTAGTTTGCAAGCTGGTTTGTATTATTTATACCTAGAGATGGAAGATGGGGTATATGTAGAAAAAGTAGTGAAAGAATAATTATATAGCTCTTGATTGACTGAGTAAGCGTTATATAAAAAGAGAAGACTCGAATCGTATGATTCGAGTCTTCTCTTTATTGAAAAATTTAATTCTTTTAAAGTGAAAAATTTGTTAGCTTTTCAAATTCTTTGATCCTCTTTTTAATGTCAGATTTTTTAAGGTTTTTTAATTTCCTTATACTAAAATCTTCTACACAAAAGCTTGCCATCACTGATCCATAAATAACAGCTGATTTCATTTGTTCCCAACCTGTTTTATTCGTAGACGCCAAATAACCCATCATGCCTCCAGCGAAAGTATCACCAGCTCCAGTTGGATCTGCTACTTCAGCAAGTGGTAAAGCAGGAGCAAAGAATTTCTTATCACCATTAAAAACTAAAGCACCATGTTCTCCTTTTTTGATCACAAGGTATTTAGGTCCCATTTTGTGGATCACCTTAGCTGCATTGACCAAAGAGTATTCTCCAGACAACTGCCTTGCTTCCTCATCATTGATGGTTAATATGTCCACTTTTTTAATAACCTTCTTTAAATCCTTCATAGAAGTATCCATCCAGAAGTTCATGGTATCTAAAGCAATCAATTTAGGTTGCTTGTCCATTTGTTTAATGACACTCAATTGATCGTTTGGAGCTAGATTACCTAGCATGACATATTTAGTCTTTTTTGCGATTTTAGGGACTTTAGGTTTAAAATCCGCTAAAACGTTCAATTCTGTAAAAAGAGTGTCTCTTTTATTCATATTGTCATGATACTTGCCTCCCCAGAAAAAAGATTTTCCATCCTGCACAATTTCTACTCCTTCTAGATTTATTCCTTTTTTCTCAAGATGTCTAAGTTCAGATTCTGGAAAGTCGCCACCAATAATTGAGACAATACTTTGTTTATCAACAAAGTATGACGCCGCCAAGCTAATATAAGTTGCTGCTCCTCCTATTACACGATCTGCTTTTCCTTTTGGAGTTTCGATGTTATCAAAAGCTACCGTACCGATTGTCAATAAATTCATTAATTCTATTATTTTTTTAGTGCTCAAAGATTGCACTTTAATTTATATTATAATAAATTTGCGTCGCTTTTAATAGTTCATCAGATTCTATGGGCACAATCGAAGGATTGGAACCATAATTGTGATAAATCGTAGAAGTATGGAAAGCCTCTTTAGCTCAGCTGGTTAGAGCGCCGGACTGTTAATCCGTAGGTCCTAGGTTCGAGTCCTAGAAGGGGCGCAGTTAAAAGGAATTACACTGAATGGTGTAGTTCCTTTTTATTTTGTGTAAGATTCCCATCCGTTAAAGTATCTTAGCTTCAGAATCATGAAAACCTCACTATTCATAGCACGAAGGTACCTATTTGGTAAAAAATCAACCAATGCCATTAATCTCATCTCTGGAATTTCTGTTTTAGGATTATCCATTGGTACTGCAGCATTAGTATTGGTCCTTTCCGTTTTTAATGGTTTTGAAGACTTAATAACAGGGCTGTTTTCTAATTTTAATCCAGACATTAAGGTAGAACCAATTAAAGGCAAAACCTTCGCTGAAGATGTTTTTGATATAAATGATTTGATTGATATTGATGGGGTGTCGGCCGTCTCAAAAACAATTGAAGAAGTAGCCATCTTCGAGTACAAAGGCTCTCAAGATTTTGGAATCCTCAAAGGAGTGGATGAACATTTCGTTAAGGTTACTTCCATTGACTCAACCTTAAGGGAAGGAAATTATACTTTACAGAAAGAACTGAGATTTAAGGAAAAAGGAGATACCAGTTCCTTTAGAGAGTATGCTGTTCTTGGAGCAGGGATGAGGAATAAACTTAAAGTCAACATCGAAGATTATTATTCCGCCATCACTGTTTATATGGGTACCAATAAGAAAAGCTTAATGGGAGAATCCTTTAAAAAACGATTTATTTATCCCGCTGGGACTTTCGTAATTCAACAAGATTTTGACAATCAATACATTCTTTCTTCCTTGGATTTTGCTAGAGAAATTTTAAATGCCAAAAATAAATTAAGTTCTCTGGAAATAAAACTAGATGACAAAGCAGACAGTAAAGCAGTCGTACAGAAAATTCAAAAAATAACTGGAGCTGATTTTACAGTAAAAGATCGCTTCATGCAAGATGAAGCATTTTTGAAATTAATGAACATAGAAAAATGGATGTCTTTTGCGATTCTCTCCTTGACACTTTTTTTGGTTGCTTTTAATTTGATTGGTTCACTTTGGATGATTGTTTTAGACAAGAAAAAAGACATTGCCATTTTAAAATCAATGGGAGCTAATGATGGCTTGGTTAGGAATATTTTTTTAGGACAAGGCCTTATGTTATGTCTACTTGGAATGTTACTTGGATTTTTAATTGCCTTATTTTTGTTTTTTATTCAAAAAACTGCTGGAATAGTTCCTATACCTGATGGCTTTGTAGTTGATTCTTATCCGATCAGTATTAGGTTAACAGATTTCTTGGCAGTAGCTGCAATAGTGTTTTTTATAGGCTTACTTGCTTCTTTATTGCCTTCTTTGAGAGCACAAAGAATAAAGGCTTTGCTTTGGTCTGACTAATCTCGGACTCGGACAGGTTTACT
Source organism: uncultured Saprospiraceae bacterium (assembly GCA_937941095.1). Taxonomy (GTDB): domain Bacteria; phylum Bacteroidota; class Bacteroidia; order Chitinophagales; family Saprospiraceae; genus JALZVN01. The sequence continues at coordinate 2,831 of CALDYJ010000084.1, forward strand.
AAACCTTCAAGGTTTAGTAAACCTAAGGAAAATCCCAAAACAAACCTTTCAAAATTCAAATCCGGTAGCTTTAATTTTAAATCCGGTCAGATTTTAATTGAAAATAATTAATTAGTTTCGATGCACTGCCAATAAATAAATTATTCTGTATTAAATTATGTTCTCTTTTAATCCATATTATCTAAAACATGCCTAATTTAATTACGTTATAGCATTTACAAATACAAAAGAATGGCAGAAACAAGTTATTGGACTGGATCCAAAAAATACTTATGCAACAAAGAACTCGCTCAGGCATTTCATATGTCAAGAACCTTAGGGATGCCGCTTTTAGTGGAAGGCGAACCAGGAACAGGTAAGACAGAATTACCACTACAATATGCTGCAGATCTTGGCTTGGAGTTATTCGTATATCCAGTTGGATCCAAAAGTAATGTTGAGCAATTTGTAGCCAGGTTTGATCATGTCAAATATTTAAGAGATTCTCAAATAGAAATCTTAAACGCTCAGAGAGAAGAAAAAGGCATGTCAACGAAATTAACTACTGGAGGAAGAGATACAGAAAAACTGCAAGACTACGTAATAAAAGGTCCGGCCGCCAAAGCGTTTAGTACTCCAAATGCTGTTTTGCTTATTGACGAAATAGATAAAGCTCCTAGAGAATTTCCTAATGACTTACTCTACGCTTTGAGCCATAGAAAATTTGTAATGCCTGAATCGGGAGAGGTGATTGAGGTAAGTGAAGAAAACATGCCTGCGATCATCATTACTTCCAATCGAGAACAAGAATTGCCAACAGCTTTTAAAGGAAGATGTATTTATCACTACATCCATTTTCCAGAAGAAGCTACCATGAGAGAGATTATTCAAAAACATCACCCGAAAGTTGAAGTGAAAGTGCTTGATGTTGCATTAGACATGTTTTACCACTTAAGAAATATCGGTTTAGAACGTGCTCCAACAACAAGAGAGATTCTAAATTGGTTGAAATACATTAAGCAATTTGCTTCTGATGAATCCATTGAAAAAATTAAAAAATTGGAAGGGCTTGGCGTCCTAGTGAAAACGCAAACTGATTTAGAAAAAGTCCAACGCTCAATATTAAGTAATCCAAGAGACTTCAAAAAGAGATCAACTCCTAATTAAATAGAAACTCATTGCCATGCTTGAATCCTTACCAGCGAAGTTTAGAGAATATGGTTTAGATGCTGATGTCAGAACACTGCTCATCTTTAGAAAAGCAATGCAAAAAGGTTTGGTGAAAACGCTAGGAGATGTTTATAATGTCTTGAAAGGGATAGTAGTAAAAGACCCACAAATGTTGGGGCCTTTCATCAGAGCCTATTATCAATATTTTTTAAATATTGACATTCAGAATGGGGATCGATTAGATGATGCAATAGCTAGATCAGATACCTTTCAGAAGTGGAAAGAAGACTTGTTTGAGAAAAGCGATAAGTTTAGAAAGTTAGACCTAGAAGACTTGATTGAAAAATTCTTAGATGATGTACACTTAACAAGCTATGACATCAAAGAAATTATTTCCGGCAAGGATATATTTGACAATGATAATCCTGACCTAGAAGATAATCAAGGAAACTCTTCCATAGAAACACCAAGGAATTTGTTAGATCGTATGGCGGATTATTCAGACTTGTCGCTAGAGGAATTGTTAGAACGTCTTGAAAAAATAAAAGCGCAACAAAAAGATAAACATAGTGGCGGCTCACATTGGATAGGAACTGGAGGAGTCTCTCCTTATGGCCATGGAGGTGCGGCAAAAAATGGGATAAGAGTAGGTGGAAGTGGTGGTGGAAAAATGGCAAGAAAAGTATTAGGGGATAGAAATTTTTACCCGGTTGACATCGATTCATTATTGAACGATAACAACATAGATGCAGCTTTAGCTTCTCTCAAAGGCATCATCGAAGATACAGCGCATGATAAACTTGATGTTCCACAAACCATTAAAAAAGGCATCAAAAGAGGTGGGCTTTTTATTCCAGAATTAGAGAAAATTACTGATGAAAAGTTGCAAGTGATGCTTCTCATCGATAACGGAGGTTATTCGATGAGTCCATACATCAGGAATGTCCAGAAATTGTTTCGCAAGATGAAAACAAGGTTTGCCCATGATATGAAAGTCTTTTATTTTCATAACATTATGTATGATGAACTTTATACGGATGCGCAGAGAATGAAACCAATCTCGATCCAAAAATTTCTAAAGAATGATCCAAATTATAAAGTGTTTATTATAGGTGACGCTGCCATGTCGCCTTATGAATTAAATAAATGGAGCATGGATAGTTTAATGGGCATTCAAAAGAAATTTAAAAATGTTGCTTGGCTAAACCCTGAACCATACAGGTATTGGAGCTCGACATATACCATTAATGTGATTCGTAAAATTATTGACATGTACCAATTAACGCCAAGAGGAATCGAAAAGGCTGTCCAATCAATGAATGTAAAATAATAAAAAGAAGAAAGTAGTTTTTTGAAGGAGATAAACTGCTCGTTTATCTTTCTGTGCCTAAAGGAGGCATATTTGTTTGAGTAGCTCTTTGGATGTATTCTTTTACATGTGATACTTTACCTTGATAATAATTTATGGCATCGTCGATGTGTAAAAAATAATTGCTTTTGCCTATGACATCATTAAACCCAGATTGATAAAGCATGTCTCTTACTGGCCCAATCACCCCACTAATACCAAGTTTTATTTTCTGCTTACTTAGGAAATAATTTATTTCTTTTAATGCTCTTACTCCTTCACTGTCGATGTCATGAATGCCACTCGCATCAATAAGCATGAATTTATACCTATGACCAGATTCATTTATGAGGTCTTTAATGCTTTCTTTAAAGTGAGCAACGTTTCCAAAATACAATTGGTCATCAAATCTTAATACAAGAATGTTTTCAATTTGTTCTACATCATCATACCTACTTATGTTTCTATAAATAGAAGTGCCAGGAACTTTTCCTAAAATAGCAATATGAGGTCTGGCACTTCTCATCAACATTTTAATAATGCTTAAAGCGACGCCAGTTAAAACTCCTTCTTCAATTCCGATGACGAGTGTTACAAAAAAGGTAATGGTCATGTTCCAAAAGTCACGCCTGTGGGTTTTGTAAAGATAGAGTGCTTCTTTTAAATCGAATAAACTGATAACAGCTAAAACAATAATACTAGCAAGGATGCACTTCGGCAAGAAATACAGTGCTGGTGTAAAGACAAAAAGTGTAAGTGCTATCACTCCTGCTGCAATCAAAGAAGACAACGGTGTCCTTGCTTTCATTTCATGATTTAGAGCAGATCTGCCAAAACTTCCAGAACTAGGCATGGCTTGAAAAAATGCGCCAATTGCTTTAGCCAAACCCAAGGCTAAGAGTTCCTGATTTGGTCTTACTTTATAAAAATTGTGCTTTGCTTCAATGGCTTTTCCAATACCAATGCTTTCTACCATGCATATTAAAGTAATGGTAATGGCAACAGGTAAAAGCAATCTAAATGTTTCAAGGTCAAATGAATAAGTTTTAAAAGCTGGTAAGCCTTGTGGGATATCTTTTACAATGTCAACACCTAAATTGTTCAAACCCCAAAACCAAGTAGCAATGGTTCCTATAATTACTACAATCAACATCCCTGGGATAGCACGATTGATCTTTTTAAGAATCAAGCATATGGTAACACTTACAGCTACCATACTTATGGTTATCAAATTGGTTTGACTAATATTCTCTACAGCATAAAACAAAGTTTGATAAGTATGCTTCAATCTAGGTATGCTAAAACCTAGAATGTCTTTGAGTTGATTTATACTAACGATAACTGCTGCTGCAGAAGTAAAACCTGCAATAACTGGATGCGAAAGAAAATTTATACTGAAGCCAAGACGTAAGATGGCCATGATGATTTGAAAAACTCCAACCATTAAACCACAAATCAATACAAGCTCAATATATTCAGGAGTCATGGGTTCGGCTAGGCCTCCGATTCCTGCAATAACTAATAATGAAGTAACTGCAACTGGTCCAACAGAAAGATGACGTGAAGTTCCTAAAAGCGCATATACAAGTAAAGGAAAAAGACCTCCATATAAACCATAAATTGGTGGTAAGCCAGCTAAGTAAGCATAAGCCATTCCTTGTGGTATAAGCATAATGCTTACCGTAAGACCTGCGAACAGATCAGTTTTTAAAGCACGCTTCTTATATCGACTGACCCAATCAATCGAAGGAACGAGCTGCTTTAAACTTAACTTGTACTTTGACACTATATTTTAAGTTCCTATTTGTGAACCAATACTTGTTTTCGTTGGTATTGAAGTTTTGCAAATGTTAGGAAAAGAATCTTGTACATTTACAAAGTTGTCAAAACCTCTGGCTTTTAGGATTGAAGAGGCAATGGTAGATCGATATCCACCAGCACAATGTATATAGTACTTTTTGTCTCTGCTAATTGCAGCCATATTTTCACCTATAAAATCTAAGGGGAAATTCTGCGATTGGTTTATATGCAAACCTCCCCATTCTCCAGGTTTACGTACATCCAATATATTTATATTCGTATCTTCTTCAAAGATTGTTTCAAATTGTGTAGCATCAATACTGTCGATGGAGTCAATTTCTTTACTGTATGACTTCCATGCTGCAATTCCTCCTTTTAAATATCCGATCGTATTGTCATAACCCACTCTTGCTAATCTTGTAATTGCTTCCTCTTCTTTGCCTTCAGGAGCAACTAAAAGTATTGCTTGCTTTATGTCGGTGATCAATGCGCCTACCCAAGGAGCAAAGCCGCCATCAAGGCCAATAAAGATTGAATTAGGTATAAATCCTGCAACAAAATCTTTACGATTTCTTACGTCTAGAATCAAAGCATCTTCTGCATTAGCAATAGATTCAAATTCTGAGGGAGACAATCCTTTTTCGGCTCTTTCAATAACTTTGTCAAGACTCTCGTAGCCAGTTTTATTTAGCTTCGCATTTTTAGCAAAATATTGTGGCGGAGGCAATAGGCCAGTAGTCACTTCTTTGATAAAATCTTCCTTGCTCAATTCTTTGTTTAGCGCATAGTTAGTTTGCTTTTGATTACCTAAGGTGTCGCTTTTTTCATTGCTCATGTTTTTGCCACAAGCAGAACCCGCTCCATGTGCAGGGAAAACAATGACATCGTCAGACAGGGTCATAATCTTGTTACGAAGACTTTCGAATAGATGACCAGCTAGGTCTTCTTTTGTCAAGGCACCATCTTTTTGGCAAAGATCTGGTCTCCCAACGTCGCCTATGAAAAGAGTGTCACCTGTAAAAATTGCATGCTCTTTACCCGATTCGTCTATAAGTAGATAGGTGGTGCTTTCCATGGTATGACCTGGAGTGTGCAAGACCTTAAAATTAAGGTCACCTAATTCAAATACTTCTCCGTCTTCTGCATTATATTTTGGATAATCAGTATTAGCGTTTGGACCGTATACGATTTGGGCTCCTGTTTTTTCTGCAAGATCAATATGTCCTGAGACAAAATCTGCATGAAAATGTGTTTCAAAAATGTATTTGATTTTAGCACCCCTTTTTTGAGCCTTTTCTATGTAAGGCTTTGTTTCTCTCAAAGGATCAATAATGGCAGCCTCACCATTACTTTCTATGTAATAGGCTCCTTGTGCTAAGCATCCGGTATAAATTTGTTCTACAATCATATTTAAAATTGTATTATCTGATATACAAAAATATGAATACTAATTGGATATTCTATTAGAAAGGATGCTAATTGACTGCTGAACCAGCCATAGCCCATGTTTTGTCAATAAAAAAAGAAATGCTATAAAGATATCTTTAATATGAAGTGAATTGTTCGCTTAACAACCAACCACCATCAAGCGGTTCTAAATAGCCCAGACTCTGCCACCAGTTTTTTCTAATGGATACTCACCATCATACTCTCCTGGGATAGGATCAAAAACCAAAACATTTTTACTGACTTCTTCTGAAGTGAAATAGCCCAACATCGTCAAATTTTTCAATTGTTTGAAAAATGGAGCAGGTTCATCTTCTTTGTTTTTGTTCATCCGGTCAATGGCTTTTGCATCTGTAATCAAATGATCCATGATTTTTTTTGTTTTTTCAGCTCCCAACTTACTGATCGTTTCTTCTCCAAGAGTAGAAGCAAATTCCGAAATCATCTTCAGGCCTTTCAGGAAAGCGTTTTTTTCTTTTTCTGAGTAAAATTCATTGACCATGCTGTCTATAAATCTTTCAACCTTTATGTCTTTAGCACCTGGAGTATCTGTTTTAGGAATAATGGCCTCAGATAAATGAGCAATGGTGTCGATTTGAGTTTTGTCAAACAAAGCTGGAGTCCAAGTTTCGCTTACATCAGCTTTACATCCAGCTAATACTCCTGCAGTAGTACTAGCAGCAATGGTATAGCCAGTTAGGTAAAATGTTCTTTTTAATGCCTCTCTTCTATTCATGACTTATAGGTTTTGTTTTTTTAATTCACTTACTGCATGATCACAAGCTCTTGCTGTTAAGGCCATATAAGTGATGGATGGATTTTGACATGCTGAAGATGTCATACAAGCGCCATCTGTAACAAAAACATTTTTGACGGCATGCACTTGATTGTATTTATTTAAAATAGATTCTTTTGGATTGTTACCCATTCTTGCAGTACCCATTTCATGAATACCTAATCCTGGCCAAGATTTAGAATCATATGTCTCCACATTTTTATAGCCAGCGGCCTCCATCATTTCAGCTGCTGCTACCATCATGTCTTTCTTCATGGCCATTTCATTTTCTTTAAACTCTGCATCCATATTTAACGTAGGTAATCCCCACTTGTCTCTATTTTTTTCATCTAGTGTGACTTTGTTTTCAAAATAGGGTAGTGTTTCTCCAAATCCCATCAAGCCCATTTTCCAATTGGCAGGAGTCATTGCCTCTGCTTTCATGTCTGCTCCATATGAGTATTCAGAAATTTTTCTCTGCCAACTCCCACGACTTGCACCTCCTTGATATCCATATCCACGTAAGTAATCTTTTCGCTTAGAGTTTTTATCGATGTTTCTAAACCTTGGAACATAACAGGAGGTCGGTCTTCTTCCTTTATAATATTTATCTTCAAATCCTTCAACATCCGCTCTTGCACCATACCTAAAATGATGATCCATCAAGTAGTGACCTAATGCACCACTGTCATTTCCTAGTCCATCAGGAAAACGCTCTGATTTAGAATTCATCAAAATTTGTGTTGTACCTAAACATGAGGCGTTGCAGAAAATGATTTTAGCGAAAAATTCTTTTACTTCTTTACTGATGGTGTCTGTGATTCTAACACCGGAGGCTTTTTTAGTTTCTTTATTATAAATAATCTCATGTACGATTGACTGGGGTCTCATTGTTAAATTGCCTGTTGCCGCAGCAGCTGGCAATGTTGCCGCATTGCTACTAAAATAGGCACCATAAGGACAGCCTCTCATGCATCGGTTTCTATTTTGACATTTTCCTCTACCATTGTGGGCTTGAGTGAGGTGAGCTACTCTTCCGATGGTAACGACTCGGCCATTAAAATTTTGGGCAACTTTTTTTCTGAAATCTTTTTCAACCACATTCATTGGCATCGGTGGAAGAAATTTTCCATCAGGACATTGTGCTAGGCCTTCTTTCATACCAGCGATCCCTACAAAGGTTTCAACATAATCATACCAAGGTTCTAAATCCTTATACCCAATCGGCCATGGAATTCCATAGCCGTCTAATGCATTGGCTTGAAAATCCATTTCAGACCATCGGTAGCAATGCCTTCCCCATATTAAAGACCTACCACCTACATGGTAACCTCGCATCCAATCAAATCTTTTTGTTTCCGAATATGGATGCTCATCATCTTTGACAAACCAATGTTTTGTAGATTGATTTATTGTATAACCAGATCTGCCTTGCTTTTGATAATGCTTATCCATTTCTGCTTTTGGAACTTTGTCTCGATGGGGTAGGTCCCAATATTCATCCATTGCAGTAGGGTAGTCCGGATGCTTAACGTCTCTTCCTCGTTCTAAGACTAAAGTTTTTAGCCCTTTTTCGCATAGTTCTTTTGCTGCCCATCCACCGCTTATACCGGAACCTATAACTATTGCATCATAGGTATTTTGTTCTTTTGCTTTCGTGTTTAAATTTGCCACAATTATTTTCCTTTAGTTATTGTTCAATTTACGATAACACAATGGGAATTAATAATTTTGGGCAATGAATTAAGATAGCATTGAGCTATACTATATGATAAAGCTATCTATTGACCCAGTTTTTAATCATGATGTTGTTTTCTGAAAGGTTGCCAATTACATAGTTATAAGTGTGGATTAAAGCTTTTGATTCATTAATAGGTTCTATTACTACCTTTTCATCATAAAAATTAGAGTGCGCAAAATAATGTACGCCATTCATTTTAACTATGAAGCCAACATGGTAATCAAGTCCAATGATTAAAACATCTTGATCATCTGTATTGTCCAAATACCCTTTTACTTGATTGAGCGTCGTAAAACGACCAATGTTTTTTGTCCGACAAAGATCTTTTATAATATCAGCCGCAGCTTTTTGTGCCAAACGAAAACGGTTTAGTTTAAACCCCACGTCTCTGAGTGTGGTTGAAACAAAATAACCACAAGCAATCTCACCATCCCTTGGTTTTTCGGTGTAGCCATTGAAATCCCATTTTGTCCCCAACCAATAAGGGAATATGGAATCAGTCAAAGTTTTATAAATGTATTCTTTAGCAGTAGTTATTTTTTCCTTTTCTTGAAAGTCTTTTCTTTCTTTTAAAGAATTTTGATAAACCCTAATATTGGATTTTAGCTTTTCATATTCAGCTACGTGCTTTGCTAATTCACTATCACTTAACAGTTTTTTACTTGCTGCAAAAATGGGAGCTTGAATGTTGGTCTTTACTTCGACATTGCTCCTGTTTTCTACTTCTAATTGAGTGCAAGAATGCATGCTAGCAATCAAAAAAAATAAAATTATTAGGCGGTCCAAAGTAAGTCTAATTGATTTCAAATCTTGCTTTGATTTCGTATCGTAAATTTATACTTCCAATATTTTCAATAGCATCTTTTGCTTTGTGTGATTTAATGCTCACATTACTTACAATAGCCTGTCTTCTTCCCCATTGTTGATTTGATGGTGAAGGGACTTCAACAATGGAAATGACTCGACCTACTTTCTCATCTATACTTGCCAATAGATAATTGGCTTTTTCTTTTGCAGCTTTGACTGCTGATATTTTTAAATCTCTTCGTAGATTTTGCATGTCTTTGTTGCTGGTATTAATAATGTTTAAAGCGTGGACTCCTTTGTAGTCGAGCGCTTTGACGAAGTCGAGAATATTGGTTCCAGCATCTAATCTGATGCTATAGTTTTTTTCATGGTATCCGTTTTTTCTATAATGAGACCACCAGTAGTACCAGTAAAAATCGGCATTGCTAAAAGTTACATCTTCTTTACAAATGTTATGCGTTTCCAAAATTTTGAAAAACTTACTTTCAATGCTTGGCATAAATACTTTTGTAATTTTACTATGGTACTCTTTGAGTGTAATCTCCAGTTCTATTTCATCTGCTTGTATGACTATGTCGGCACTTCCGGTTACGTCAATATATCGGTGCTGATTTTCTTGCTGACTATACATCATTGTGCTTAGTAAAAGTGAAATAATAATTAAGCTAAAGGGCTTCATTGTAAGGGCTTGTTTTTAGTAATAAAGAAAGTAGTGTTTTATTTGATTAGCTTAAAAGGAATATCCTTTTCCTTTTGCTTGCTTCTTCACAGATTTTAGTATATTTTCATCAAGACTGAGGTCGTTATTGTTTTCCTTTCTTTTCTTAGCGACGTAGGCATCTCTTTCTTTTGCAAGTTTTCCAATCTCTTTTTTTATCTCCTCTCGCTCAACTTGCTTCTTTTTTATGAATGCTTTTATTTCTTCTTTGGATTTCCCTCTAAGTTCTTGAGGAAGGTCTTCTTTGTTGTTTATGACTTTGTCTTCATTCTCTTCATAGGCATCAATTAATTCCCAGGAAGAATTTTTATATGCTTTCGACGATTTAAAAGAGATGCGATCACTTTTATTTGCTTTACTATAAGATGCAGCGTTTGAATCCTGGTCTTTCAAAATTTGAAGCTTGGATTCACCCTTTGATCCATAGGATATATAAGAATCATTTAATTTGGTATTTAGTGCATCCAGCTGATCGTCATACGGAGAGTCATAGTAAACGGTTTGCTGATTATGATCAATGTTCATGTATTCTCCTCCTGTGAGGATTGCACCATTTTTCCATTTTGTATTTATGCCTTCTTTGTAATCTCCACAGAAGATTGTATTAACGATGACGTCTTTGTCTTTAGCATTAGCACATGCATTTTGATACTTCATAGGTCCTTGTGTGAATGGTTCATTTCCAGCAATGTAGATGATTTTAAGTTCGCCGTTATCATCACCCCATTCTAATTCATTTAATGAAGATTGAATGACCTGTCCACAATATTCACTTCCTCCATTTGTTGTTAAAGAAAATAACTTTTCGGAGATCAAATCTATATCTGAAGTGAGGGGGCTTAACTGTTTGATGTATCCTTTTCTTTTGTCAAGCCTATCATTACCGTATTCGTATAGTGCAATTTGCAATCCCATGGCATTGCCATCTTTGCTTGCTTGAGAAAGTTCTTTTACAATTCTCCAAAGTTGAGATTTTGCTTGTTCGATAAGTCCATTCATTGAAGAACTAGTATCTAGAAGTAGAGATAACTTAACACAAGCATCTTCACAAGGGACAACTTCGATGGGTGCTCCTGGATTAGCAAATTTGTTGATGTGGGTGGCTTGAGGTTGAACATGTATTGAGTTAGGTTTATTGGCGTATAGCATAAATCCAAGCCCACACATTAATGACACTGATATTGGTATTAATTGTTTTTTTAATATTGATTTAAACATGATGGAATATTTGGTTAAGAATTCATTTGACAATACTAAATTGGATGTAAAAAGAGAGAAATAAAAGGGCCATTACAGTGTTGCTACCTATGACTTGGTGAATGAACCTTTTAACTTGGTGAAAGGGCCGATAAAAAGATGTTTTCAAACGTTATTTAAATAACTGTATTGATAAACTACCGTATCTTACAATTGTGAAGTATTATTTTTTAAATATCATCAGCTTTGTTTTCTTCTTTTGTCTTACGACAAATGTCTCTGCTCAAGTAAAGAGTATGTCAAAAACAGCGACTAATCCTCTAGAAAGAGTAAGAAACGTTTTTGAGAATGATCCAAAATTGGCGCTAAGACTTTTGGATGAAGAAATAAGAATAGCCAGAAAGAAAAATAGGACAATCGCTTTAGCTGAATCGTATGTAGTGCTTGCGCGAGTTAATGAATATTTAGGAGATTTAAAAACGGCTCAAGAAAATCTAAACGAAGCAAATAAGTACTTAATTTCAGAAAAGAAAAACACTAAAAGAAAATCAAAAACATCTTCTTCCTTGGCTGCTGAATTTAGTTTAGTTCAAGGAAAAATAAGTCTTGGACAAGAAGAGCTCAAAAAAGCAAAGACTGCTTTCGATAAATGCATTGGGGTAAATACTAAAGGGAAGGTCTATTTGCTGTGCAAAGAAGGTCAAGCTGATGTCAAAGCATTTGAAGGCAACCACACAGGAGCATCAAAGATGTATGAGCAACTTAAATTGGAGAAATCACAAAACAATACGGACATTGCAAGATTAGAATCTAAATTAGCAAACAGCTTAGCTTCTCTAGGTAAAATTGAAGAAGCAAATGCTGCCTATCAAAATGCTAATGTAATTGAAGCCAAAGATTCCTATGATAAGAACGTAGAAGATTACGGTGCGGCCAATAATAGATCAAAGTATTTGGATAAGGCAAGAGACAATATTGTCAATAAAGCGAAGCTAGAAAAATTAGATCCAATAGATATTAGTGTCAGGAATATCGAAGACATGAAAGAAAAAGATTTGCCAAAATTAGCCATACAAAGAGAGCAAATCGAACTTTCCAAATTATACTTAGAAGAGAAATTGATTGTTGAATCAGAAGCACTTTTAGATGAGGTCTTAAATGCCCCGGCTAAAAATTTATCAGAACTGAATGAGGCATTTGAAATCAAAGCAAAAATAGGAGAAGAAAAAAAGGATTATAAGCAGGCTTATGAATACCTCAAGAAAAGGTTAGATAAAGATGAAGGTGAAAAATGGGACTCAAAAAGAGATAATATCCTCAAAGAAAAATCGACTATTGAAAAGAATTTAAAAGATTACAAAATTCAAGAAAAAGACAGCATAATACAGAAAATTAGAAACAGATCTACTTTAATTCTTTTTGGACTCTTGTCTTTAATAACCTTAGGCTCACTTGTGTTTTCTTTTTTCTTGTGGAGAAATGTCTTAGAGAAAAATCGGGCAAATAAGTTGCTAGAACTGAAGTCTTTGCGAACTCAAATGAATCCGCATTTTATTTTCAACTCCATGAATTCTATTAATAATTACATCGCCATAAACGATGAGAAATCTGCAAATAAATATATTGCTGATTTTTCAAAATTAATAAGGAAAATCATGGATTTTTCTCAAAGAGAATTTATAAGCTTAGAAGAAGAAATTGAATTGCTTGAAATTTATTTAAGACTTGAACAAATGAGGTTTAGAGATAAATTTGATTATACATTCATCGTAGATGAACAATTACGTGAAGATCAAAAAAACATCCCTCCGATGTTGATACAACCTCTATTAGAAAATGCGGTGTGGCATGGCTTAAGGTACAAGGATGAAAAAGGACATTTGCATTTAGCCATCACACAAGAGGGAAAAAATGTAATCGTAAAAATAGAAGATGATGGAATCGGAAGAGAAAGGTCTATTGAATTAAAGACTAAAAATCAAAAACAATACAAAAGTACCGGTATTAGCAACATAAATAAAAGGCTGGATTTGATAAATAAACTTTATAAGAAAAAATTTACCCTTACTACTCAAGACAGGAACCCAAAGGCATTGGATAAAGGTACTTCAGTTATTATGAATCTAGATCTTTAAAAATCGCTTTAAAATGAATTTGAAAGCCCTAATAGTAGATGACGAATTAGACAGTAGGAACATTCTAAATGCCTATGTAGAAAAATACTGCGAAGGTGTAGCAATTATAGGTCTTTGTGAAAACATTATTGAGGCAGAAGCTTCCATCAAAAAGCACAAACCTGACTTGGTTTTTTTAGACATAGAAATGCCTTACGGAAATGGATTCGATCTCATAGATAAATTTAAAAAAATAGATTTTGAAATCGTATTCATAACTGCATTTTCTCAATACGCCATCCAAGCTTTTAACCTCAGTGCTGTTCATTACATTTTAAAACCAATCGACATAGATGAACTGATAGCCGCAGTAGATAAAACTAAAGAAAAGATTAAGTCAAAATCTGACATCAACCAAACTCAGATACTGCTAGATAATTTAAACAGTTTGAATGCCCAGCATAAAAAAATTGTGCTTCCTTTAATTGACGGATTTGAAGTAGTGCCACTCAATGAAATATTATATTGTGAAGCTGCAGATAATTTTACTTGCTTTTATTTTGTGAATGGTGGAAAGGCAATGATCTGTAGAAACTTAAAATTTTATGAAACAAATCTGAAAGAATTGGGCTTTTGTAGGATTCATCGATCTACTTTGATTAATTTGGAATATGTTAAAAAGTACATTAAAGGCAAAGGCGGTTCTGTTTTTTTAGCAGGCGGAGCAGAGCTTCAGGTTTCTAATTCAAGAAAAGAAAACTTTTTAAAAGCTTTTAAATAGATCAAAAAACCTAAATTTGCCTTCCAATTCAACGATCCATGATAGAAAAATTAGAAGAAATAGCAGATAAGTATAGGGTTCTGGAAGAAAAACTTACCGATCCTGAGTTGATTTCTGATTTGAAAAAGTACAAGAAGGTAAATCAAGAATACAAGGGCTTACAAGAAATTGTTGAAGTCTACCATTTGTATAAAGATGTTTTAGGTAACATAGAAACCAGCCAGGAAATGCTTAAGGAAGATGATCCTGAGATGAAAGAAATGGCTCAGCTGGAATTAGATGACTTAAAAACACATAAAGACAAATTAGAAGAACAGATTAAAGTCTTACTTATTCCCAAAGACATGGAAGATACAAAGGACGTTATTCTTGAGATACGTTCGGGAACCGGAGGAGACGAAGCAAGTATTTTTGCTGGAGACTTATATAGAATGTATTCTAAGTACTTTAAAGTTAAAGGCTGGAAAGTAGAAGTAGTGACAGAAAATGAAGGTACAGTAGGAGGATACAATAAGTTAGTTCTAGAGGTAAAAGGTCAAGAAGTTTATGGCAAGTTGAAATTCGAATCAGGTGCACACAGAGTTCAACGTGTTCCTAAAACTGAAACACAAGGAAGACTCCATACTTCTGCTGCTACAGTAGCGGTAATTCCTAAACTGGAAATTGAAGACGTAGATGTAAAAATGGCTGATGTAAAAGTAGATACTTACAGAGCAAGTGGAGCAGGTGGTCAGCACGTCAACAAAGTTGAATCAGCTGTACGATTTACTCATTTGCCTACAGGCATAGTTGCCGAATCACAAGATTCTAGGTCTCAAGTAAAAAATAGAGAAATTGCCTTCCAAAAACTTTGTTCAAGAATCATGGAAGTCCAAAGAGAAAAGAAGCAAAGCGAACTGGCTAATAAGAGAAAATCACTCGTTGGGTCCGGTGATAGATCCGATAAAATTAGAACTTACAACTATCCTCAAAATAGGGTAACAGATCATCGCTTAACGGGAAACATTAAAAACTTTAATCTCCAACAAGTGGTAGAAGGAGATTTAGATCCTGTGATTGAAACCTTACAAATGGTCGAAAACGCAGAGAAAATGAAAGGCGAAGAAGTCTAAACTCCAATCTTCATTATGTCTTAATTTTCGATCACAAAATCTAAGGATGCGGAATTAACACAATGTCGAGTATTTTTGTTTGTCATTCCTTCGTCTTTAAATACATGGCCTAAATGACCATCGCAATTACCACAGACTATTTCTACTCGACGGCCATCCTTATCTGGAATTTCTTTGACATTTCCTTTTTTGTAGACGTCGTCAAAACTGGGCCAACCTGTTCCTGACTTAAATTTGTCATCAGATTTAAACAAAGGAAGATTACATCTTCGACATATGTAAGTACCATCTTCTTTGTGATCAAAAAATTTACCTGTGAAAGAACGTTCTGTTCCTTGTTTTTCGATGACATATTTTTCGCTACTGGTGAGTCGATTGTATTCTCCTTCTTTTAAAACAGTAGGAAGGGCACCTTTTGCATCTGTTGTTTCGTTATCTTCACTTCCTTTTAACTTGTTAGCAAATTTCTTTCTTAACTTATCTAGTTTTGGATTGATGACAGCTACGCAATAGCCATAATTAGGATTCAGCTCATAATAATTTTGATGATAGTCTTCTGCTTCTGAATAATTGGTCAAAGGACTTATTTCGGTAACTATAACATCACCCCAAAGTTGAGTAGCCACTTCTTTTTTAGATTTTTCAGCAATGGCTTTTTGTTCATCATCATGATAAAAAATGACAGAACGATACCATTCACCTATATCTGCACCTTGTCGATTTAAAGTGGTAGGGTTATGAGTTGTCCAAAAAACTTCTAATAAAGTCTCGAATGAAACGATAGCAGGATCATAAACAATTCTTGCTACTTCAGCATGTCCTGTGGTTCCAGTACAAACCTCACGATAGGTTGGGTTTTTAATTTTACCTCCAGCAAATCCAGAAACAACTTCAGAAACTCCTTTAAGTTCTTCAAAAACAGCTTCTGTGCACCAAAAACATCCAGCACCAAAAGTGGCTTCTTTTAAGTTTTCTTTGTTGATGACAGCCACTGGTTTAGGCTTACTTTCATTTTTGCTGATGACTTCATTGGTTACTGGTTGATTGCAACCGATTAAAAATATGGCTAAAAAATATAATGTCTTCATGATACCTTTTTTTTACTAAACAGTATAATTCTTTATTGGTTATTCATTTCTGGAGTTTAACTTAATATTAAAGTTAGGTAACCTTTCTGTTTTTTAAGATTCTTGTCAATAGTTTTGGGAAAAATCTTTTCATATAGAGCGCACTTATCTCTCTGCCACCTATGTAGACCTCTTCTTTATTTGCCTGTATAGCGCTAATGATTTTTGCAGCACAATCTTCAGCAGAAAGGCCACCATCTTGAGCCTCGTCCATCTCATTGTGTTTGCTTCCATCTTTTGTCACCGAATTAAGCGAAATGTTGGTTTTAACAAAACCAGGACAAACAAGCAAAACCTTAATGTTGTCGTCGTAATGTTCTAACCTTAGGCTTTCAAAAAAGCCATGAAGCGCATGCTTAGCCGCTGCATATCCTGATCTTAATTGTGATGAAAATTTTCCCATCAAACTAGAGATTACAACGATGTGCCCAGATTGCTCGCGGATCATTTGAGGCAGTACCAGTTTACTAAGTGCTATGGTTCCAAAAAAATTAACTTCCATTAATTTTCTGTAAACAGACATGTTGGTGTCTTTTATTAAAGAACGTTGACTGATGCCACCATTGTTTATTAGCACATCAATTTTTTTAAACTTGTCTAGTACAGTTTTGGCTTTTTCAGTCAATTTTTCAGAATCTTCTAGATCTAGAGGTGCGATATATACTTTTTCAGTATCGACACAAGCATTCTTAACTTTTTCTAGGCTTTTTTGATTTCTGGACGAAATGATGACTTGAGCACCTTTTTTATTCAAAGCATAAGTAAGAGCTTCCCCAATTCCTGAAGATGCACCAGTGATCCATATGGTTTTATGCTCAAAATATCCCATTGTTGTAAAGATAAATAAATTGGCTTTTGAATCCTTAACTTCATCTAAATAGCCACAAAAATCCATATCTTTGCACCTTTATTTATAAAATGGAAGATTGGCAAATAGATTTTGAATGGGTAAAACTGAGAAATCAGTTAAAGGATAGGTTTGATAAAAACGAACTGCCAGATTTAAATGCTGTATTATTTTTGATGGGGATTCAGATCTTAGGCCGCTATAAGAAAGAATTCACAAAGGAGGAAAAACAGGATTTGATGCACATATCCATTTGTGAATTATTAACAGAAGAAGGGTACTATACCTTTGAAGGAAGAGATCAAGATGGGTGGCCTCATTTTAAAGCATTAAAGCCTTTTGAAACAGAAGGGGTCAAACATCAAGAAGCTTACCTGAAAAGAAAAATCATAAAATACTTTAAAAACGAACAATTGTTAAATCATGAAGAAGAATAATTTATTAAAAATTGGATTATCAATTTTAAGCCTATCATTATGTTTGCTCCTTTTTAATTGTAATAAAGCAAAAAATGCCAGTGCTGCAATGGGAGATGCTGTTGCTAAAACTGCTGAAGCAAGCAAAGATGCTGCCGGTTCAGTAGCAGATGCTACTAAAAATGCTGCAAGCAATGTTGGTGATGCTGCTAAAGGCGCTGCTGATGCTGTAGGCAATGCAGCTAAAAGTGCAGCGGATGCTGTTATGCCTGATGATGGTAAAGACGCATATGCAGAAATTGTAACAGACTTGGGTACAATGAAAATCATCCTTTATAAGGAATGTCCAAAACATAAAAACAATTTTATAAAATTAGCGAATGAAGGCTACTACAATGATTTGCTTTTTCATAGAATCATTAAAGGTTTTATGATTCAAGGTGGGGACCCAAATTCTAAAGGCGCACCTGCGGGACAACGTCTAGGAACAGGCGGACCTGGATATAAAATTCCTGCAGAAATAGGCAAGTATCACTTTAAAGGTGCATTAGCTGCAGCAAGACAAGGAGATGCAGTAAATCCTAAAAAAGAATCTTCTGGATCTCAGTTTTACATCGTACAAGGTAGACCTCAAACAAAAGGTCAATTGGATAGAATGGCTCAAATGAAAAAGATTACTTATTCTGCGGAAGACATTGAGATGTATGAAAAAGTAGGAGGAACAGCACAGTTAGATAACGACTACTCTGTTTTTGGTCAAGTGATTGAAGGGATGGATGTGATTGATAAAATTGCAGCTGTTGCAACTGCTAAAGGAGATAGACCACTTAAGGATTTAAAAATGCAGGTAAAAATTGTTAAAAAATAATTTAAGAATGCTCGGGAGATGTTGCTTTGTAATACTTTGCTTCACCATTTTTTCTTGTGGAAAACCTATAGCTGATTTTGCGGTCTTGTCCTCAGAAAGAATTGCTCCTGCTAAAGTCTCTTTTGAAAATAATTCTTCAAAAGCTGAAACTTATGAATGGGATTTTGGTGACGGTACTTTATCCAAAGAAGAATCTCCCGAGCATCAATACCTTTCTTCTGGGAACTATAGCGTTAAATTAACGACAACTAAAGGAAAGAAGAAAAGTGTGATAGAAAAAAAAGTAATTGTGGACGCACCTTTAGCTTGTATGGTTTTACTTGAAACTGAATACGGAAATATGCTTATCAAGTTATTTGATAGCACGCCAAAGCATAGAGATAATTTTGTAGACTTGATAGAAAAAGCATACTATGATGAACTAATTTTTCATAGAGTTATTGAAGGGTTTATGATTCAAGGAGGCGATCCAAGATCAAGAAATGCTTCTAAGGACACCAGGCTTGGGTCTGGTGGGCCTGGCTATCAAATAGATGCAGAAATAAAAGATGAGAATGTTCATTTCAAGGGCGCTCTATGTGCAGCAAGACAAGGTGATGCCACCAATCCCGCAAGAAAATCTTCTGGCTCACAATTTTACATCGTTCATGGTCAAAAATTGCTAGATGGAACGCTTGATCAAGTTCAAAATAATAGTGGAATCCAATATTCTAAAGAACAAATAGAAACCTATAAATTAAATGGGGGAACACCCCATTTAGATAGGGATTATACCGTTTTTGGACAAGTAATCGAAGGCTTAGATGTAATAGATAAAATTGCAGCAATAAAAACCAATAGAGCAGATAGACCTGAGGAAGATGTAAAAATGAAAATAAGGGTCATCAACTAAAGAAGAAAAACACAATGACTAACAAAATCCTCGGATTAGATATTGGTGGCACAGGTATAAAAGGAGCTATAGTAGATCTTGAAAAGGGCGAATTAGCCAGTGAAAGATTTAAAATGGCTACCCCTCAGCCTTCGAATACAAAAAATATCTCTGGCGCAGTCACTTCCATGATCAACTTATTAGATTACAAAGGAGATGTAATTGGCTGTGGTTTTCCAAGTATTGTAAGAAAAGGTAAAATATTAAGTGCAGCTAACATTGATCAAGAATGGATGGATATAGAAGCAGAAAAACTATTCGAAAGAGATAATCTAGGAAAAGATTTTGTTATTGTAAATGATGCTGATGCTGCTGGTCTTGCAGAAGTCAAATTTGGAGCTGGTAAAAATCAGGATGGCGTAGTTTTATTGATCACTATCGGAACTGGATTGGGATCAGCACTTTTCATTAATGGTAATTTAGTACCGAATACTGAATTTGGGCACATCTATCTAGAAGGACATGAAGCTATTGCTGAAAAATATGCTTCTAATTCTGCGAGAAAAAGAGAAAAGTTAGATTGGAATCAATGGACGGGAAGATTTAATGAATACATCGCAGCTCTGGAGCACTTGCTTTCTCCTGACTTGATGATTTTAGGAGGTGGTATCTCTAAGAAATTTGATGAATATGGACACTTACTTAAATCAAATTGTGTGATCAAACCTGCCATTCTAAAAAATACTGCTGGGATTATAGGAGCAGCATATTATGCTAGCCTACTCAAACAAGCATAGTTAATCACAATTTTCGAGCAGCGAAATGTATTTTTCGTACCTCCCATTATGATTAGGCCTAGTTTTGAACCATTCCCAAGTGCTTTTTTCTTGATCACCTTTTTCCATTAATGCCAGTATAGCTAAGGAGTTGAAATTGAATCCATTTTCGCAAAACATTTGTGCTTGAAAAGCATCCGCCTCAAGTACTTGATCTTCTGTATAAGGTGTTTTTTCTAAGGTTTCTAAAATTTCTTCATATTCGCCATGCCCATTGCCTAAATAAACATCACCCATTTCAGTACTCCCATGTACATCTCCTAAAAATGGACCTACAATCCCTAAATCTTAATAAGCAATTTCATGGGTAAGAATGGCAAATAATTCTGATTCAGTATTTAACTCATTTAAAAGTCCTGTATAAATGTAAATGTGGCCACCTGGTAAGGCAAAAGCTGATTGAATGTCATCATTGTACAAGATATCAATGGTCCAATCATAGAAATCCATGTTTTCAAGTGTACTAGTTTTGACAGCAGTGCTAAATAAACTTTCTACATATATGTACTTGCCTGGATTATTTTGTCTGGATAAGATTATAAGGGATGATAAATTTGAATGTATGTAGTCATGTAATTCATCACCGATTATTTTTTGTTCCTCTTGGTTGTATTCTTCAATGCCTATTCTAACTACTTTGCCAGAATCATCTTGACAGTTACTAAACAGCAACAACATAGCAAAGAAGATTATTGCATTTGATTTCATATAGGTTTTTACCTTTTTCTGCAATATTCGTACCGAATACTCATTAGAAATATCGCTTATATGAAGTTCGACTTTTGAATCTTATTTCTAAAAGCTATCTTTGCGCGCAATTCTGGTTAAAACAAATTTTCATGCCTTTAGACACATCTATTAAATCCGTCCTTATAATTGGTAGCGGACCTATTATTATAGGTCAAGCTTGTGAATTTGATTACTCTGGTTCTCAAGCAGCTAGATCATTAAGAGAAGAAGGAATTTCCGTCACTCTTATCAATTCAAATCCAGCGACAATTATGACTGATCCGGTGATTGCGGATCACATTTACCTTAAACCACTTACCGTGGAAAGCATCAAAGAAATTCTTGAAGAAAGACAAATTGATGCGGTCTTACCAACTATGGGAGGACAAACTGCTTTAAACTTAGCCATAGAAGCTGGAGCACAGGGTGTTTGGGAGAAATACAAGATTAAATTAATCGGTGTCGATTTAGATGCCATAGAATTAACAGAAAATCGAGAAGCCTTCAAACAAAAAATGGTTTCCATAGGGCTAAGCGTTGCTAAGTCAAAAATTGCCAATTCTTTCCTTGAAGGAAAAGAAGGAGCTCAATTTTGTGGGTTCCCTTTAGTGATTAGACCTTCTTATACTCTTGGAGGAACGGGTGGAAGTTTTGTGCATACAAGAGAGCAATTTGATGACGCTCTTAGAATGGGTCTCAATGCCTCACCAACTCATGAAGTACTCGTCGAACAAGCAGTGCTTGGATGGAAGGAATATGAATTGGAGTTGCTAAGAGATTCTAATGATAATGTAATCATTATTTGTACTGTAGAGAATTTGGATCCAATGGGGATTCATACTGGAGATAGTATAACGGTAGCTCCAGCGATGACTCTTTCGGATACGGCTTATCAAGAAATGAGAAATCAGTCTATTTTGGCCATGCGTTCTCTTGGTAATTTTGCTGGCGGGTGTAACATTCAATTTGCTTTAAATCCTCAAACAGAAGAGCTTATCGTTATCGAAATTAATCCAAGGGTTTCAAGATCTTCTGCCCTAGCAAGCAAAGCAACAGGATATCCTATTGCAAAGATAGCAGCAAAGTTAGCTTTAGGATTTACGCTCGATGAGCTTAAAAACCAAATTACCGAAAACACTTCCGCTTATTTTGAACCTACCTTGGATTATGTTATAGTAAAAATGCCAAGATGGAATTTCGATAAATTCTATGGCTCAGATCACACCTTAGGACTCCAAATGAAATCTGTTGGTGAAGTAATGGCAATTGGAAGAAATTTTCTTGAGGCACTTCAAAAAGCTTGTCAGTCACAAGAAAACAATAGAATGGGGCTTGGTGCTGATAAAAAAGAATGGATAAGAACAGCGGATATACTAGAAAGATTAGAAGTGGTGAGTGACGATAGAATTTATCGATTGAAAGATGCTCTTCGATTAGGAGTCCCTTCTAAAACCATATTTAACCTAACCAAGATAGATCCATGGTACATTCAGCAAATTAAACACTTGGTAGACCTAGAAAAAGAAATCATTAAATACAATGTTGCCGAAGATTTATCTTATGAATTTTTACTTGAGTTAAAATCTGTAGGATATTCAGATGCACAGATTGCTTGGTTGATGAGAATCAAAGAAGAGCAAGTAACAAACTATAGAAAATCGTTAGGCATTAAAAGAGTATTCAAAATGGTGGATACTTGTGCAGCAGAATTTGCCGCTCAAACCCCATATTTCTACTCTACTTTTGATACAGAAAACGAAAGTATTTCTTCCGATAGAAAAAAGATAATTGTTCTCGGTTCAGGGCCTAATAGAATTGGGCAAGGAATAGAGTTTGACTATTGTTGTGTGCATGGCTTACTTGCCATTAAAGAAGCAGGCTATGAGGCCATAATGATAAATTGTAATCCAGAAACTGTTTCTACTGATTTTGACGTAGCTGATAAACTTTACTTTGAACCAGTTTTTTGGGAGCACATTGAAGAAATTATTGATCATGAAAAGCCAGAAGGTGTAATTGTCCAACTAGGAGGCCAGACAGCTTTAAAACTAGCGAAGAAATTCAAAGAAAAAGGAATAAAAATTATTGGTACTGATTTCGATTCCATGGATTTAGCTGAAGATAGAGGACGGTTTTCTGATATGCTGAAAGAACTAGGTATACCTTATCCAAAATATGGTGTAGCCAATGATACAGATCAAGCTTTAGAAGTGGCTAATAAAGTAACTTATCCAGTCTTAGTCAGACCTTCTTATGTTTTAGGAGGTCAAAACATGAGGATAGTCATCAATGACGAAGAATTAGAAAAGCACGTACTAGGCATTTTTAAGAAAATGCCAGACAATCAAATTCTAGTAGATCAATTTTTAGAAAGAGCAAGGGAGGCAGAAATTGATGTGATTTGTGATGGCGAAGATGTACACATCATGGGAATCATGGAGCACATTGAGCCGGCAGGTATTCATTCTGGTGACAGCTCTGCTGTATTACCTACATATAGTCTTTCTGATGTAGCGATTGAAAAAATGAAAACCTATGCTAGAAAATTAGCCCTAGGTTTAAATACAATTGGTTTAATGAATATTCAGTTTGCCATTAAAGAAGATGAGGTATATGTGATCGAGGCAAACCCGAGAGCTTCTAGAACAACACCTTTTATTGCCAAAGCATATCAAGTTCCTTATTTAAATATTGCAACCAAAGTAATGATCGGTGCCAATAAGCTGAAGGATTTTGTAATAGAAAAAAAATTAAAAGGCTACGCCATTAAAGTTCCAGTATTTTCATTTAATAAGTTTCCAAATGTAGATAAAAATTTAGGACCGGAAATGAAATCTACAGGGGAAGCGATCAGGTTTATCGACGACCTGAAGGATCCTTATTTTAGAGAACTGGATAGAAAAAGATCTCTTTATTTATCAAGATAAATTAACCTTATGAAGTCAAAAGAAGAAATAGTAAAAAATTGGTTGCCGAGGTATACAGGCACATCATTAGAGGATTATGGGCAATACATTCTTTTGACAAATTTTAATTCTTACTTAGAAAAATTCGCTGAATGGAATAATGTTGAGATCAAAGGATCAGAACGTGCCATGCCAAGCGCTACTGCTGAAAACATTACCATGATTAATTTCGGAATGGGTAGTCCAAATGCAGGCACCATCATCGATCTTTTAACTGCTGTAAAACCAAAAGCAGTTTTGTTTTTAGGTAAATGTGGTGGGACTAAGAATGAATTGAATAAAGTAGGAGATATGATTCTACCAATTGCAGCAATTAGGGGAGAAGGAACATCAAATGATTATATGCCGCCGGAAGTTCCTGCTTTACCAGCATTCGCACTTCAAAAAGCAATTTCTACAACGATTCGAGAATACGAAAAAGATTATTGGACAGGTACTGTTTATACAACTAATAAAAGAGTCTGGGAGCACAGAGAAGATTTTAAAGCATACTTACGTACTTTAAGACCTATAGCAGTAGATATGGAAACTGCTACAATTTTTGTCGCTGCATTTAAAAATGAAATGCCGGCTGGAGCAATCTTGTTAGTTTCTGATATGCCTATGGTTCCAGAAGGAGTAAAGACAGAAAAAAGTGATAAAGCTGTAACCGCAAATTTTGTAGACCTTCACTTAAAAATTGGCATCGATTCTTTAAAGCAACTCATCAATAAATCACTCACTGTAAAGCACCTTCGTTTTTAATGTCATTCGAATTAGCTCAGGCAACAGCAAAATTTATTCGTCAACATACTAACTTTGTTTCAAGTACAGGAATCATCTTAGGAACAGGACTTGGCGATTTGAAAAATATGATTGAAGTTGCTTTTGAATTACCATATGCAAGCATACCTAATTTTCCAATTTCAACTGTTGAAAGCCATGAAGGTAAATTGATCTTTGGAAAGCTAGGTGGTAAATCAGTGCTTGCCATGGCTGGTCGCTTTCATTATTATGAGGGCTATTCGATGAAAGAACTTACTTTTCCCATCAGGGTCTTAAAATTACTCGGCGTAAATCGAATGTTTATTTCAAATGTTTCCGGTGCAGTTAATCCTAATTATAATCCTGGAGATATTATAGTCGTGAAAGACCACATTAATCTTCATCCAGAAAATCCCTTGAGAGGTGAAAATGATAAAAGATTTGGTCCTCGCTTTCCTGATATGTTGAAAACATATTCAATACCTTTACGAAAGCAAGCAATTTCTTATGGAAAAGAATTAGGCATTGAAGTAAAAGAAGGAGTTTACTTGTCTTTGCAAGGACCTAATTTAGAAACTCCAGCTGAATATAATTTTTTCAATAAGATAGGTGCGGATTTAATTGGGATGTCCACTGTCCCGGAGGTCATTGTTGCCAAGCACATGGGTATGGAAATTTGTGTGTTGTCTGTTGTTTCAAATAAATGCTATCCAATAGAAGAAATTACAGAAACTACTATTGAAGAAGTAATAAAAGTCGCTAATCTAGCTGCTCCATACCTCACAAAAATAATCACCAAGTTAATTTAGAATTCTACTTCTGTCCGTGCCTGAAATAGGTTGACAAAAATAAGTAAATGATCAATGTCAACAAAAAAGTTAAACAAAAAAGAAAATAGCCTAAATGAACGAATTAATCGGACTTTTAGCGAGGCCTTTAAAAGAAGGAAGGTAAGAGAAATAATAGGAAAGAAGGTAAAAGTGCATCAAGTTTGCGATATTTATAAAGTAAGCAGGACCTCTGTTTATAAATGGATATACAAATATTCAGAATTAGAAAAGGGGACAAAATTAGTATTACAAATGGATAGCGAAACAATACGCACGAAATACTTGCAAGATCAGGTAAAAGAATTAGAAAGAGTAGTAGGTCAAAAGCAAATGGAAATAGAGTTGCT
>CALDYJ010000085.1 GCA_937941095.1 uncultured Saprospiraceae bacterium
TTGCTTGATTTCATAGTTCAAAGTAACAAGCTTACTGCGCAATGATCTTGCGTAGTAAGAGGAAATTATTTATTTTTAACTCATGGCACAAAATAAAAATGCCCTAATTCGCTATAAAACCATTGACAAATGTCTACAAAATCAATATAGAAAATGGACATTGGAAGACCTGATCACAGCCTGCTCAGATGCATTATACGAATTTGAAGGGCGAGACATCAATGTCAGTAAACGCACCGTACAATTAGACATTCAATTGATGCGCTCAGATAAATTAGGATATAATGCCCCGATAGTCGTCTATGAAAAGAAGTTTTATAAGTACGCAATCAATGATTACTCTATCATGAATGTTCCGCTCAATGAAAACGACATGAACATACTATCAGAGACCGTCGAAATGCTTAAGCAGTTTAAAGATTTTTCTTTGTTTTCTGAATTAGGCGGCATTATTCATCGACTAGAGGACAAAGTACATACTGAAAAAACCAAGCAGGCTGCCATCATTCAGCTAGACAAAAATGAAAACTTAAAAGGCTTAAATCATCTTGACCTTTTGTATCATGCTATCTTAAAAAAAATTTGTTTGTCCATAGCTTACAAGTCTTTTAAAGCGACCTCTTCTTCTAAAATCCTTATCCATCCATACATACTCAAAGAATTTAACAATAGATGGTTTCTTGTTGGTAAAAAGGATAAGGAAAAAAAGATCCTAACCCTTGCCTTGGATAGAATTGAACACATTGAGTACTTATTAAAAGTTAAATACATTAGTGGAAATTTTAATGGAGATGAGTATTATAAAAACACCATAGGAGTAACCGTGTTGAATGAAAGTCATCTTCAAAACATTAAGTTATCTGTTGACAAACACAATGCTCCCTATGTCTTGACCAAACCCTTTCATCAATCTCAAGAAGTTCTAGAAACAAAAGAAGATGGTTCTATTGTCATAAACATTAAAGTTCACCTAAATTATGAATTAGAGCGATTAATTTTAGGATTTGGAGATTCCATAGAAGTGATGAAGCCAAAAAATTTAAGAAACAGAATTAAGAAGAAACTTACTAATGCGATCGCTAATTACAATTAATCTAGGCCTACTTTTTTTGAGCGTCTTTCTAAAAGCAAGGTATCTCTCCAAACACCATTTCTTTTATCGATTCGTGTAAGAGTTCCGAACAGTCTAAATCCATATTTTCTATGCAAGGCAAAAGTTCTTTTGTTTTCTGCCCTCCCCAAAACCTCAGTTTCTTTTTCAAAAACCAAACAGCTTTCTTTTATTTTAGATTTGATCCAATCCTCTAGCCTTTTGACATCAGATTCCAAAGTCCTGGTAGCAAGGTCTGTATTGATGCCATCGATGTAGATCACGCTGACCTTATCCCAATCAGTTTTTTTTAATTTTCGGACCATCTTAGGGCCTTATAATTCTATAATGCCCTTAGGGCAATTTATGACTGCTTTTATACTTGCTTCTTCTGCTTTTTTGATTTCCAGATTAAGGCCTAGTTTTTTAAATATTTGTTCAATTTCAAGTGCTTTGGGGTGACAAAAATTAAGACACTTTAGTTTACAAGCTGCATTTAAATTTTGAGCAGGATGTACTGATTTGCCCCAATCAATCATAAAAGGTAGAAGATCAATTGCTGGTTTTGCAAGCGGCATGATCATTTCCCAGGCCAAAGTATTTCCGTTTTGTTTTTTTCTGCTTCCGGCTTTAATTTCTCCTAAGTGTTGATCATAAGATTTCAAGCATGAAGCATCCTTTTCCAAATTGTCTGAAGCCAATGCCCATCTTGTCAGTTGTGGTTTGGTCAATAGATCGATGCCCATCCACCTATTCTTTTTAATGCTATCATTCGATTCGTCAATGCCTAAAATTTCCAAGTACATTTTATCTCCAATTCGGACTAATGCATTTTTTGTTCCTTTAGCTTTATGATATCCACCAAAAACTGGTCGAACACCACTAATGTCCTCAAACCATTCAATACTGTCTTCAAAATTTGTAGTAGCATAAACAAGGTGATCAATTTTTCGATTCATCCATTAAGCAATTTTTGATCTAAATGATTGGACAATAAAATTAGCACTAGCAATGGCTCCATCCATGTAGCCAGGGTGTTCGCTAGCAGTTTCCGCGCCTGCGATGAAGAGTCTCCCATTCATATAGCTGCTTTTGTATACTTCATGTCCATTATTTTGATGTGGCAAAATGTGATCATCATAATCTCTAAAAGTAAATTTCTCTTTTCTCCACACCTTTTCCTCATAGCTTAAAAATTCTTTTGCTTGCTCGCCAAAATATTTTGTGAGCTGCTTCAAGATTAATGTTAAACGTTCTTCCTTACTTACAGAGAAGTAATTTCCATTTAAAAAACCTTTAAGCGCATATTTGTCATCTTCAAAATTAGAATGATCATACATTTCAGGAATTGGCCCAACATTGCTAAATATGGTTCCACTTTTTCCATCTTCTCGCCAAAAAGGCGTTTTGTAGCTCAGAGAAATTTTTATGGATTCACCCATCCAAGTATGTGTTTGCTTGGCAACTTGCTGCAAAGCATTAGGCAAGGATGGTTCAACAGCTATTGTTTTCAAAAACAAATAAGGCGGTAAAGTAGAAACGATGTAATCAGCGGTGAATAAAGATTCTGATGTTTTAATTTCTAAGGAATCGCCTAAATCAGTGATCGACTCAACTATTGTATTCAAATGAATTTGTTCTTTTTTTAAAGCTTTTGCGAAAGCTTCGATTACTGCACTAGAACCTCCTTTTATTCTAAAACTTGGATCACTATTGGGTGGAAGATCTACTAACTGTGGAGGGCTCAAAGAAAGAGGTTCATAAAATGCTTGTTTGCCTAGTTCTTGAATAAAGGTCTCTAGTTTTAAATCCGACAATGCCTTTAACAAATTAGTATGCTTTGCTCCTAACCAAGTCGCTCCCATTTCTTGATGCGCCTGATCTTTAGGGTATAGTGTATATACCCTTCCTCCTAGCCTATTTCTTGCTTCTAATAGAGTCACCTTAAAAGCTTCATTTCTCAATTGGTGAGCAATTGATAATCCTGTTAGTCCGGCTCCAATTATCAGTATATGTTTTTTCTGCATTTTTATACCTTAGTTTTTTAATTAGTGTCGCGAACAAGTAGAAAAAACTACTTTTAACTTACAATATTAATACTAACTTCGAGTTAAGTACTCATTAGCAATTTAGTATGAAAAAAGCAATTCTCCTTTTATTATTAAACACTCTACTATTCAATTGGTTATCTGCCCAATATGATCTCGCTTTAGGCGAATGGCGAGCTCATTTACCATACCATAGGTTCAGTCAGCTTACGCAAAGTGAAAGTACCATTTATGCTGCAACCCAATGGTCGCTTGCACTAATTGACAAAGAAGAAAGGTCAGTGCAGTTTGTTTCTAAGGTCAATGGCTTGAGCAATACTGGTGTGGGACTTATTGCATATAATAAAAGTGCAGATTTACTCATCGCTACCTATACTAACAATGAATTCGATTTAATAAAAGATGGAAGCATTTTTAGTTTTGATGATATTCGGGTTGGAGGAAATTTTACGGACAGGACCATCAATGCCATTACTTTTGATGGCACTGAATTCTTATATTTTGCGACTGCCTTTGGGGTTATAAAATTTGACCTAGAAGAAAAAGAATTTATTTTCACGGTAGATTTCGGCATACCTGTTTATGATGTAGCCATACTAGGAGATCAGATCTTTGCTTCAACGGAAGATGGTATTTTTAAAGTAACCAAGACTTCAGCTGTTAACCAGCAAGATTTTAGAAACTGGGTTTTACTTGGACCAAACGAAGGATTTCCAAGTGCCTATTTTGGAGGTGCCATTGAAACAAAAGAGGATAAACTTTTTCTTGCTTTAAATGATAGTCTAATGCTTTGGGAGAATGAGTTATTGACCAAAATTTTTTATGAAGAAGACTACATTATAGATCACATTACTTCTGAAGGCGAAGGGGTCGTAACGGGCTTTACCTTTTTAGAAGAATTTAAAGGCAGAAGTGTATACTACGATGTAAGTAGTGGAAGTACTCAGCTTTCTGGAGGTGGATGTATTTTAGTACCAACACATGCTGTCGAAGATGAGTCCGGTCGCATATGGTATACAGACTTACAAGATGGTTTAAGAATAGCAGACGCACCTGGAGAATCTTGCGGCACTCCAATTGAATTTAATTCTCCTCAAACTCATTTTACGAGTGAGATTGTTATTGACGAAGATGAAGTTTACATTGCTGCTGGAGGGATATTGCCAAATGGTAGCTTTGCTCAAAGAAGTGATGGCGTTTTTCACAAAGATGAAAGCAACAATTGGAACACCCTTAATAGGTGGAACAATCCTATTTTAGAAGACATGGATATTTTTCTTGATTTCTATAGAATAGCCATTCATCCCGTAACGCATGATGCATACTTCGGTACTTTCTGGGGTGGAATTGCTGTCTATGATGGTGAAAATTTTGAAGTCTATAATGATTCAAACTCTACCTTACAAGGAGCTGCTGGTGACGAAGCAAGAGAAAGAGTTGGTGGCATGGCCTTTGATGAAAATAATAACTTGTGGATAAGTAACTCATCGGCACCAAATCCGATATCTGTATTAAGTAATGAAGGTCAATGGCATTCCTTTTCTGTGCCCTCAATAACTAATTTAAATCAAGTCGTCATAGATCAATTAGGTTATAAATGGTTTGTACTCACAGGAACACAGCAAGGAATTTTGGTTTTTGACGATGGAGGAACTTTTGAAGACACCTCAGATGATCAATACAGAATCATAACTTCTAACAACAGTTTGCTTCCTGACAACATTGTAAATTGTCTAGAGGTTGATAATGATGGTGATGTGTGGGTGGGCACCATCAATGGCATCATTGTTTTTGAATGTGGCTCAATTATTTTTAATGAGGAAGACTGCATCGGTTCTAGAAGAGTCGTTGAGGAAAATGCATTCGATGACGAAGATGAATATTTATTAAAAGGAGAAGTAGTCACAACAATTGCTACTGATGCTGCTAACAGAAAATGGTTTGGCACGACAAATGGAATCTTCGTCCAAGATGCGAATGGCAATAAACAAGAAGCTAGGTTTGAGGAAAGCAACAGTCCCTTATTTGATAACAACATCATTGACATTGCCATCAACCATTCCAATGGTGAAGTTTTTATAGCCACTAACAAAGGCGTCCAATCCTACAAAGGCGAAGCGGTGGAAGGCGGAGTAATTCATTCTGCCGATGTTTACGCTTATCCCAACCCAGTAAGGCCTGATTATGACGGTCCCATTGCGATCAAAGGTTTAGCAACAAATGCTAATGTAAAAATCACTGATGTAAGTGGAGGCCTAGTTTATGAAACGACAGCCTTAGGTGGACAAGCGATTTGGAATGGAAGAGATTACGAAGGGAGGAAAGCTTCTACGGGTGTTTATTTAGTTTTTAGCACCAATGAAAACTTAACGAATCCAGAAGCAATAGTTACCAAGATTTTAATTGTAAATTAATATTCTAAACTGTATTACACTTTTATGAGTCGGCAGTCACACCTGCTAAGATCTCTTCGTAATATTCTTCATAAATCGGAAGGATGTTTTGAATATCAAATTGTTCAGCTTGCGCCAAAGCATTATTTTTAAAGACTTGATGTCTTGATTCATCAGAAAGTATCTCAATACTTCTTTTAGCCATTGCTTCTACATCACCAACATCACATAAATAACCAGTCTGCCCTTCGATGTTTACTTCAGGTAATCCCCCAGCATTAGAAGAAACAACAGGTACTTCACAAGCCATTGCTTCGAGAGCCGCTAAGCCAAAACTTTCACTTTCTGAAGGCATTAAAAAAAGATCTGAAACCGCAAGCAATTCTTCTATCGCATCTTGTTTGCCCAAGTACCTCACTTTGTCGCAAATGTGAAGGGTTCTGCATAATTCCTCAAGATTTTGTCTTTCAGGGCCATCACCTATCATTAATAAAGTTGATGGCATTGCTTGATGTATTTTCTGAAATATTCTTATTACATCATCCGTTCTTTTTACTTTTCTAAAGTTAGAAACATGAGTAATAACTTTTTCTCCATCAGGTGCGATGGCTTTCTTGAAATGATCCTTATTCGTTTTTTGGAATCTTTTTAGATCAATAAAGTTATGAATGGTTTTAATCTCTTTATTGATGTTGAAGGTGCTTAAGGTTTGCTTTTTTAGGTTATCAGATACCGCTGTAACTCCATCGGAATTATTAATTGAAAATTCTACCACTGGAGCAAAGGAACTATGATTTCCAACTAAGGTTATATCTGTTCCATGGAGCGTTGTAATAAATGGGATATTAATTCCTTTAGTCTTTAAAATCTGCTTAGCCATAAAAGCAACAGCTGCATGAGGGATAGCATAATGAACATGAAGTATATCTAATTCTGCATGCATGACCACATCTACAAGCTTACTTGTTAAAGCAGTATCGTAAGGAGTATATTCAAACAGCGGATAATCAGCAGTGCTCACTTCATGGTAAAACACATTTTGCTGAAAACTATTTAAACGAGTTGGTTGTCTATAGGTGATAAAATGAACTTTATGTCCTTTCTGAGCTAGGCCTTTTCCTAATTCAGTCGCTAATACACCTGATCCACCATAAGTTGGGTAACAAACAATTCCTATATTCATTTCACTTCTTTAATACAATCTTAAACATGTATCGCCACTATTAGTTGCCCTTTTATGTTTAATCTACAATGATTTTCCTACTTATTTGGCCCTGTCCGTCGCTTAGATTCAACAAATAGAGTCCTGTATTAAGACCACTAACATTTATTACACTCGAAATTTCTTGATTCTTTTCGAAATCTCTCTCCAAAATCAATTGTCCGAGTGAATTATAAAGACAAAGATGAATTGTTTTTAGCTCACTAAAAGATGCTTGCACATGCAGGTCATTTTTTACTGGGTTTGGATATATATTTAGGGCTTCCAAAGCTGCTAAGTTTTGATCAGCAACCAAAGCTCTTACTTCGATAAATTCTGTTTGTTCGCAGCCTTCAGCATCTGTTACTGTAACGGAATAAATTCCTGAGCCTAAATTAGAAACTGTATTTGTATTTCCAGCAACACTTCCCCAATCATAAGTAATCGGCTCAATGCCTGTTACATTTACGATGGTGATTGAACCATTATTTTCTCCTTCTACTGTTTCGTCAACAACATTTACATCTTCAAGGATATCAAACAATCCATTGTCGCAATTATAAATTTGAATGTCATCAAAATCTGCCCAGAATTCATCTGAGTTTCTAATCATGGTAAACCTAAATTCAACCGATTCTCCTGCATAAGCTGCGAGAGAATAGTTTAGCGTTCTCATGGAACTACTTGCCGTATTGTTATGATTAGATTCATTGATTAAACCTAAGACCTCCCAAGATGCACCACAATCACTTGATACTTCTACAGTCAACATCTCACCAATTTCAATTTGATGAGCTTGAGCATTCCCTGCTCCATTTACAGTAACAAATCTGTAATCAAATAATAGTTCTTCATCCATTCCTAAAATTCCATACCTAGCAGTACTAAAACTAAAGTAGCCATTTAAGTCACTCATGTAAGAACCGATCACTCCAGTGACGTTGCCATGATCTCCCATCTGATAAATGGGATCGATCAAATTAGTGTTCCACTGATTAGGCAAATCTGCCGTTTCAAACTTTTCTTTAAATGGAAGTTCATAGGTATGAATGAAGGTATAGGTGAAGGTATCATTAGACATGTCTCCGTCATCAATTGTCGTTAAGGCATATTGATTAGAAGTGTAAAACTCTGTCCATACCTTTATTTCATATGCTCCAGGGCTACTTATGTTTATTGGAGCTTCAAAAGCAATGTTATGACAGCTGTCTTTACCAATAACGCCAGTGTACAATCCATCTGTCGGTATATTTTGTACCCCACCTTCACCATTGATGCTGTAATTAAAAGGGATATTCGCTTGAGGAAAAGTTCCGTAATTTTTAATAAATATTTCTAAGGTATCCGAATTTAGGTACTCGCATTTTTGTCCATTAAATGGTCTTAGAATTCCAGACACCCCAACGTCGACATTAAATATTGTTGTGAATTCATCTGAAAGAACAATGCTTGTATCACCACTTGCACAAACTAAGTAGATGTAGTATTCATAACAAGTATTTTCCATTAAGTTTAAGAACGTATAATCAGTATCAGCAGTCATGTCTGAAACTTGTGTATTCGGCATTCCACATTCCTGATATTCTATTACATAATTTCCAACGGCATTGGAAGCATCCCAATCAATCTGGGCAGAATTTCCTAACACATCCACTGTACTCAAGGTATTGGATGGTAAAGCAGGACACAATGGACACAAAACAAAATGAGTAAACACTACTCCAGATGCTGGAGGATTACCAGATTCAAACAAAAGTTGATCGTCTGAATCATGTAGGACATAAGAATGCTCAATTTCTGCTCCTGTTCCTGGAATGTATTCAACTGAAATTGAATCTCCTTCTGACACGGTGAAATCTACACTATTAGTAAAGCCATCGTCATTCATCCCATCAAGGGTGAAATTGTTAGCAACTCCATTTACATAAACAATAACTTCTGCAGCTTCCCAGCCATCACCAAAAGCATCATTCATGACCAAAGTATGAAAACAGGAGTTTTGACTAAAACTAGTTGTTAATGTTGCAAACAAGAATAGTAATACGGTTAATATCTTTCTAAACATTGGAAATCTTTTTGATAAGAACAAAATTAGTCTAAATATCGAAAAATTAATATCGTGCATTTATTAATATTCAATAAAATGTTGTTCCTAACTGTATAGTAATAAACAATTTTGCAAATCTTGTGTTCTAAACTTTGCAAATCAATCAATTATACCTCTAATTCACTAAAATAGTGGCTTTATATTCAATAAAAGATTTAGAAAAATTATCAGGCATAAAAGCCCACACTATTCGCATCTGGGAACAACGATATGAGATTTTGCAACCTCAGCGTACAAAAAGCAACATCAGGTACTATCAAGATTACGATTTAAAGGTCTTACTCAACATAGCGCTTTTAAATAAAAATGGGATAAAAATTTCTAAAATCGCTGACATGAGCCATTTAGAAATTGCAGAAAAAGTTGCAGCTATTTCTGAAATTAATGTAGAATCCCCGACACAATTAGATGCATTGACCATTTCAATGATTGAAATGGATGAGTATAAATTTGATCGAATCATTTCAACTAATATCCAGCAGATGGGCTTTGAAAAAGCCATGCTCGAGGTTATTTTTCCCTTTCTGGATAAAATTGGAATGCTTTGGTTGACGGGATCTATCGAACCGATCCAAGAAAGTTTTATTAGCAACTTAATCAGACAAAAGATTATTGTTGCCATAGACAATGAACCTGTTCCTGTAGGCAATGATCTGCCTAAATTCTTTATCTATACCCCTCCTGGTGAACGTCAAGAATTAAGTATTTTATTGATGCATTTTTTAATCAAATCTAGGAAGAAAAAGGTGATCTATTTAGGTCAAGACATAAGCATACAAGATCTTAAAGATGCTCATAGAATTAATACGCCTGATTTCATTTTTACGCTCATCTCAGAATCTTTTACAAAAAAACCAATCAAGGATTATGTAGATGATTTATCCCGTGCTTTTCCAAATACAAAATTAATCTTATCTGGCTATCAGGTGATCTCTCAAAACATCAGCTCTAGTAAGAACATAAAGGTATTAGAAAGTCTTTCTGATACAATCTCCTATATAAATAACGTTTGAATTTATTGAGTTAAGTAGAATTAACCTTTATGCCTTTCGGGAAAATTGAAAGTTGATCCAATCAGAAAAAATTATTAAATTATAATCAAAATGAGAGAAGCACCTTTTATAAGGTGTTTCTCTTCAATACCTATGCAGAAATCAATCTTTTTAACATTTATAATCTCCTTTTGCTTCAGCATTAATTTACTCATTGGTCAAAGAACATTCAATAAGTCTTTTTCGTTTGGATATGATGCCTCCAATGTTGAAGGCCAAACATCATGGATTGTAAAAATGGATCCCTTTGGATGCCTAGTCCCTGGTTGTCAGGAGCTCACAAATATTGAGTCTGTAGATAAAGTTGACATAAAAATGCTGCTTTATCCTAATCCTGCTCATGATTTTCTCAACCTTGCCATTGGCGCTACCAATCAAAATCAGGACGCTAAAATTGTACTTAGCAACTTGCAAGGTCAAACTTTAAAAGAAGTTGACCTTCAGCTCACGCCAGTTAATTTAATGTTGGATTTGCATGACCTAACAAGTGGTATTTATATTGTCCAATACATTGTTGATGGACTTGTTTTGAAATCAGAGAAGTTAGTGAAGGAATAGATTCTGCATTGTATTGAATAGTCTTTTGTTAATCAAAATCCTTACACTATTTTAAAGGAAGGTGTTATTTTGTGAAATAATGCTGCCTTATGCTTTTGGACTTTCTTATCATTGTTTGTGCTTTATCTGTTTTTCAGATAGTTAGAAAAATCATTTCTCAACGAAAATGTTTAGAAGATGAGATTTTTGATGAGTACAAAAAAAACAGACTACCCAGCAATGAAAGAAGGAGAGTAACACAACATCTAGGATTGTGCAAAAAATGCCAAGAAAAGATGTTGAAGGACTAACTATTGAACCCCAGACAATGCTCGTTCTCCTAGTGTCATTAATTCATCATGGAATGCCGCACCAATTTTCTTTTCCAAAACATTGCCTTTAGCATCCATAAACAACAAAGTTGGATAAGCGTGTACATCATAAACATAAGCAAGATTAACACCATTGCCTTTTTCCGCATTGACTTTATAGCTGATGAAGTTTTTATTCATAAACTCTCCTACACGTTCATTAGGAAAGACTTCTTCATCCATTAGGCGGCAAGGTAAACACCATGTAGTATAAAAATCAACAAAAACAAGTTTTTCTTCTGCAAGTGCTTGATCCAGTACTTCGGTCAGCGTTTCAGATTTAGCAAAGTGCACACCAGGTGCATCTACTACTTTTGCCTTCTTCCCTCCTTTACAAGAGACAAAGGTAAAGGCCAATAGGATCAACATTGAGGCTAGGAATCTATTCGATTTCATATTCTTAATTTAAATTAAGCAAAGGACGAATTTTTCTCAGAAGGGATTATAAAGATATACATTTTTAACAAAAGAATAAGTCGTCAGGGAATTTAACAAGACAAATTAAGAGGATTCTAAAATGATTTGTTTTTTTCTGTCTTCCATTTTCAAAATGGAATCTTCAATGTTTTTAACTTCAACTTCCAGAGAAGCTACTGTTCTTTTGACTTTATCGTGTACAGCAGAAACATTAGCCAGTGAGTTTTGAATTTTACTTTGCACAATCCAATCAGTAATTAGGTTATCAAAAAAAAGATCTGCAAAACTTGACATTCCATCTAAATCAAGGACTACATTAAAGTCTTGTCTTCCATAAACGTCAGCTAGTTCTTTTTTGAATTGTTCTAAGACGTGCTGAGTCTCTGGTACAATCCGTCTAGCTTTATCCATAGTGGAATGCTTCATCCAAGAAGCAGTTTTATTCCTATTATTTACCATATCCCAATTGCCCCAAGTTTTTGCTTCCCGCAATAATTTATGCAATTGGGCGAGATTAGATTGTGCTAGTTTTCCAAATTCAATGGCTTCAAATACTTCTTTTCTATTAAGGTAAGAAGCTCGCATTTGATTTTCGATCTTCAGAATTACCTGGCCTTCAGGACTCCCATTTTTTAGTAATTCTTGTTTGCGATCTTGCATGAGTTGCTTTAAAGTAGCTTCCACCACATCCGTTTTTGCTACTTTTTGTTCAAGCACTTCTTTTTCAAAATTTAAAATTTCCAGGGTTTTCTTAAACTCTTCATATTTCATGAAAGCCGCGAGGTATTCTTGCCGTTCTTTTTCTAATTGCTTCTCTTTATCTCCCAATACCTTTACAAATACTGACCTTAAGCTGAGATTTTCTAGCTTTTCTACATCTTTGTGTTCTTTTCGCCAAGAAGCATCAAGTTCATTGAGTTTGTTGAGTTTGGCATCTAATTGCTCATTTACATGCAACAATCTTTTTTGTGCAAGCTCGATTGATTGAAACTGGTCTAAGACTTCTTTAAATTTTGACATCATCTAATTTATAAATCACTTGGGAGAAATTAATGCTTAGCCCATTGATTTTTTTTAAATTCGGCTGATTAAAGAATAAATATGAATCAACATTGGGGAATTGACCTTGGAGGAACTAAAATCGAAGGAGTCGTATTGAATAAGGACTTAGAGGTTTTAGTAAGAAAACGAATAGCCACTGAAAGCGATCAAGGCTATGAACATGTGGTCGGGCGCATAATCAAGTTAATAGACATCTTATCAGCAGAAACCGGGTCAAAAGCTCAAAATATTGGCATAGGCACCCCTGGGGTACTTGATCCTATTACTAATAAGATGAAAAACTGCAATTCAACTGCTTTAAATGGTCAATTTTTAAAGAAAGACTTAGAAAAAAGATTAGGCCTTGAAATTAAAATGGCGAATGATGCAAATTGCTTTGCAGTAGCTGAAACCTGTTTAGGCATAGTTAAAGATGAACTTCCAAAAGCAAATGTTGTTTTTGGAGTAATAATGGGTACTGGCGTAGGAGGAGGACTCGTTATAGATGGTAAGGCAATCTATGGTAAGCATGGCATAGCGGGAGAATGGGGACATAATTATTTAGATGACTCAGGTGGAGATTGCTATTGTGGTCGAACTGGTTGCGTAGAAACTATTATCTCTGGTCCAGCGCTGGAGAGGTTTTATAAAAAGAAAGCTGGCGAAACTAAAAAGTTAAAAGACATACTAAATAGCTTAGAAGTTGATCCAATTGCTCAACAAACCAAAGAACGCCTAATTCATTTTTTTGGCAAAAGTATTGCAAGCATAATCAACATTATAGATCCTGATGCTATTGTATTAGGAGGTGGATTGGGCAACATAGATTGCTTGTATGATGAAGGAATCAAAGAAGTTGAAAAACATGTGTTTAACCATAGCATGGATACTCTTTTTTTGAAACCAAAATTAGGTGACAGTGCAGGTGTTTTTGGTGCAGCTTTGCTTTAATGATAATTTATGATTTCAACAACAAATTTAAAATATGCTTATCCGGGAAAGGGCCTCATTTCTTTTCCAGACATTAATATAAAACAAGGAGAAAGATTTTTAATCCTTGGAGATTCAGGTTGTGGAAAAACAACGCTACTCCATTTATTATGTGGACTTAGGTCTCCTAAACTTGGGAATGTCATCATAGCTGAATGTAACATCAACCAACTCAAAGCTAGTGATCTAGATTTTTTTCGTGGAAAAAACATTGGGCTTGTCTTTCAAGTTCCTCACTTTATTGACTCCATCAATGTACTTGAAAATTTAAAGTTGGCACAACAGCTTTCAAATAATTCAATTGATGAAGCTAACATATATGAAGTGCTTGACAATTTAAATCTTAAACAAAAAGCATTTGATCCCCCTTCCGAATTAAGTCAAGGAGAAAGACAAAGGGTTTCTATCGCTAGAGCAGTGGTCACTTCTCCTAAGGTGATTTTTGCAGATGAACCAACTTCAGCATTAGATGATAAAAATTGTAATGAGGTATTGTCCTTACTTGAAGAACAGGCGGCCAGAACAAATGCCACTTTAGTGATCGTTACACATGACAATAGGTTGAAAGAAAAATTTTCTAATAAAATTATCTTGGAAGCATTATGAGTTTGATTCGTTTAGCTTGGAAAAATCTTATCAGCAAGCCTCTGGCTATGTTGTTGAGCTTGTTGCTTTTTGGTTTAGGAGTAGGTTTAGTAGTCTTTTTGCTTTTATTAAACAAGCAAGTTGAAGATAACTTTGTCAACAATTTGGCTAAAATTGATTGTGTAGTTGGAGCCAAAGGAAGTCCAATGCAATTGATTTTATCAAGTATGTATCACATTGATTCGCCTACTGGAAATATACCTGTAAAATCGATAAAACCTTTTTTCAACCCTAAACATCCTGTCGTAAAAAAAGCAATCCCATTGTCCTTAGGAGACAATTACAAGAGCTACAGAATAGTTGGGACTGAGCCAAGTTTAATTGAGCTCTATAAAGGGAAAATAAATAATGGCAAATCATTTGAAAATAATCATGAAGTAGTCATAGGGCAAGTTGTTGCTAATAAAACAAAGCTAGCACTAGGCGATCAATTTTACAGTTCTCACGGCTTGGTAGAAGATGGACTAAACGTTCATGACCACGGAGAAAAATTTAAAGTAGTTGGAATTCTTGAACCTTCAGGTACTGTATTAGATCAACTGATTCTTTGCAATACAAATACTGTTTGGGAAGTCCATGACCATGACCACGAAGGCCATGAAGATCATGAGCACGACCATGAAGGGCATGACCATGATCATGATCACAATCATGAAGGACACGATCATCATGGACACGATCATATTCAAGAACTAGATGAAGCTACCATTTTGCCGCCAGGCATGAAGCCTGAAGAAAAGGCAGTTGAAAAATTAAAGTTAACAGACCATGTGGATAAAGACATCACTGCACTGCTTTTACAATTTAAAAACAAAGGAGTAATGGCTTTAAATTTTCCAAGAGGGATAAATGAAAATACTGACATGATGGCCGCTCAGCCTGCCTGGCAAATAAATCGAATTAGAGATATGATGGGAACAGGAACAGATGTATTGCGTTTAATAGCAGCAGCTATCATAATTGTTTCTGCAATAAGTTTATTCATTTCACTCTTTTCATCTTTAAGGGGAAGAAAATATGAATTAGCTTTGATGAGGGTGATGGGAGGATCCAGAAAAACACTATTCAGTTTGATTCTATTAGAAGGTCTACTTTTATCTTTAGTCGGTTACCTCATTGGAATTCTATTAGGGCACACAGCTATGCTGATCTTAGGTAGTCAACTAGAAGCTTCTTATAAATACAGTTTTACTCCTTGGATTTGGCTAAAGGAGGAATGGCTTGTTTTAGTAGCAGTCTTAGTCATTGGATTACTGGCTTCGATTTTACCAGCAGTCAAAGCTTCTAATACTGACATATCAGAAACACTTAGCAAGTAAGCAAAATAAAGCAGTTCTGTAAAAGATATTAATTGTCTTCAATTGTCGTCTCAACAACTTCAAATTCTACTTCTTTGGTAGTTGCAACACTACCTCCGACGTGAACTTTAAAGGTTCCAAGTTCTGTTTCCCATTTTTTATTAGCTGTATAATAAGCCAGATCGTCTGTATGAAGATCAAAGGTAATTATCTTGCTTTCTCCAGGTTCTAAGGCCACTTTTTGGAAACCTTTCAATTCTCTGATTGGTCTTGCCGTTGTACTAAATAAATCTTCAATATAAAGTTGGACGACCTCTTCTCCAGCGACTTTACCCACATTAGAAAGCTTTACACTTACTTTAATACTAGCGCCTAAGCTTAGGCTTTGTGTACTTAGCCCTAAATTTTTGTATTCGAAAGTGGTGTAACTTAAACCATGTCCAAATGAAAAAGTAGGCTCGTTAACCTCATCCGTATAATGGGACCAAAAAACCATGTTGTTTGGAGATTTATCGTTTCGTCCAGTTTTATGATGATTGTAATAAATCGGTACTTGGCCAACAGATTTTGGGAAAGTAACAGGTAATTTTCCTGATGGATTATAATCGCCGAAAATAACATCTGCGATTGCATTACCTGCTTCAGAACCTAAATGCCATGCTTCCACAATCGCAGGGATATTTTGTGCAGCCCAAGGAATGGCCATGGGTCTTCCATTCATTAAAACCAAGACAATATTTTGATTGACGGCATATATCTCTTTGAGCAATTCCTCTTGGACACCAAGCATTCCAATATTTGCCTGCGAACGACCTTCTCCAGACTGGTAACAATCTTCGCCCATCGCTACCACGACTGTCTTAGTATTTTTGGCTATAGCCAATGCTTTTTCAAAATCTTTAGCTTCTTGATTAATGCTTAATTCAAAAATGAAAGCTCGCTCTCCAATTGAATGCTCACAACCTTTTTCATAGCTAATTTTATCCTCTCCAATGACATTAGCAATTCCTTCTTTTAAAGAAACGGCGCTTCCTTTTATGGCTTGTCCACGCCAGTTACCTAAGGAGACATCTTTATCATCTGCAAAAGGACCAATTAAGGCTAAAGGTTCGTTTTTAGAAAGAGGAAGTAAGTTGTTTTCATTTTTCAATAAGACAATCGAACGCTTTGCAATTTCTCTGGAAGCTTGCAAATGCTCTTTTGTGTAGATAGAATTTTTTTCTCTTTCTTCGTTACAGTATTTATAGGGATCATCAAATAAGCCTAAGCGATGCTTAACCCTTAAAATCCTTCTTACAGCATCGTCTATGTTTTTTACATCGACCTTTCCTTCCTTGACTAATTCTTCTAAATTTTCAACATAGCAATTAGACTCCATGTCCATGTCACTTCCTGCATTAGCAGCAATTTGAGCGGCAGCTTTTTTATCCTTAGCGTGCCCATGCATGATCATTTCTCCAATTGAACCCCAATCTGAAACTATGAACCCATCAAAGTTCCATTCTTTTTTTAGTAAGTCTCTTTGCAAGTATGAGCTCCCTGTGACTGGCACTCCTTGTAATTGATTAAAGCCATTCATAAAAGTTGCGGCTCCAGCTTCAGCACATGCTTTAAAAGGAGGAAGTATAACATTATGTATGGTTAAATCTGAAACATCAGCAGTGTTGTAGTCTTTTCCTGATTCTGCAAAAGCATAACCTGCAAAATGTTTAATGCAAGCAGCAATCGTATTTTCGTCCTTAAGATCATTGCCTTGAAATCCTTTCACCCTCGCAAGTGCGGCCTGAGTTCCTAAGTAGGGATCTTCTCCTGCACCTTCCATTACTCTTCCCCATCTTGCATCTCTTCCTACATCAACCATAGGAGCAAAGGTCCAATTTAAACCTGCAGCTGCAGCTTCTTTGGCTGCAATTTGACTAGACTTTTCCAAAAGATCCATTTCCCATGATGCTGTTTCGCCTAAAGGAATTGGAAACATCGTTTGATAGCCATGGATGACATCATATCCAAAAATCAAGGGAATACCTAACCTTGTTTTTTCAACTGCCAATTGTTGAGCCTCTCTGATGTTTTTGACACTCAACACATTTAACATTGACCCTACCTGACCGCTTGTTAGGTGCTCATAACGCAATGCATTATAGTCATCTTTTGGAGCGGGTCCAGTGACATCCCATGTTCCATTGTATTGATTCATTTGGCCTACTTTTTCTTTTAGCGTCATTTGGGCTAAAAGTGCATCAATCTTCTTTTCTATTTCAGCCTCTTCCGTCGAGTATTTTTTAGATTCCTGTACGGAGGCTGTAGCTTCATTAAGCTTTTGATTACAAGAAAATAAACTGACTAGGGCCAATAAGATGAATATTCTATAAAGCATAATATAGGGTATTTGTAAAACTAACACTAAGTAACAAAATTATTTGCCTATTGCTACAAGATTCAAACTAGATTCTATAAAATTATTCAAGGCATTTTCAACCGATTTTAGGTCTTTAGATTGGCATTCTGATGCTATGACATGTGCTCCAACATCAGAAAAGGCTTTACTTACTTTATGATCTGAAGGGATCATATTAAAATATTTCTTAATAGAAGGTGTCGAAATAACTTGATCCTGCTCTTGTTCATTTTTATAATAATAGCCGATAAATACTGGGTCTTTAAT
Source organism: uncultured Saprospiraceae bacterium (assembly GCA_937941095.1). Taxonomy (GTDB): domain Bacteria; phylum Bacteroidota; class Bacteroidia; order Chitinophagales; family Saprospiraceae; genus JALZVN01. The sequence continues at coordinate 17,856 of CALDYJ010000085.1, forward strand.
TTTCTTAAAATAGGATGACTTAATGCATTGCCTAATTAAGTCCTGTACGACGAAGATACCTTCTAATCTATATTCCATGGTCCAATAAGGATGACAAACTTTTGGTAAACCTAATTTTCTATACATGCTACCATTTATCTTTTTGGCAATTTGTTTTCCCCATGGTCCTAAAATCATTTTTGCTCGTTCATCGGCTAAGGCAAAATTTGGAGAAAGCATAATCAATGCATCCACCATGTCATCATTTTCAGCGGCTAAAGGAACACTCAAGGTAGAGCCGGTTGAGCAAGACATTAGGATTACTTTTTCACCAATCTTTTTTCCAATCGCAATGGCCTCTTTGGCGGAAGCCATCAAATCTTGAGGACTAAGAGATTTAAAAACTTCTTTATCACTTATCCCATGTTCTGCTAATCTGGCTAAAAACATATTGCAGCCATACCTTTTAGCTATATTGAGGTGCACAGGATTACTTTCCATACAAGAAGCCGAAAAGCCATGCAAATAAACAATAGCATAAGGTGTTTTGCGGATACTATCTGCCCAAACTATTCTCGCTTCATTTTCAGGTTTTAGATTTTCAATATTAGCTTCGCGCTTTTCTAAAAAAGCATCTAAGTCCTCTAGTTCCACATTAATGTTATCTATTTTGGGATTTATTTTTTGGTACTTAATCCGTGGCCCTAGAAAAAAGGCAAGCGTGACCAACAAGAGCAATCCTAGAATAAAAAACAGACTTTTTTTAATCACTTTTTATTTTTTTGAACCTATATTATAGGTATTATGCTACTTCTTTTCCAGTAGCTGCCTGCCAGATCCGATACCAATCTTGTCTTTCCAATTTAATGTTTAATGACCGGACTGCTTTTTCTACTCGCGCTATTTTCGTAGTCCCTAATACAGGATACATTTTGGAAGGATGCTTCAATAACCATGCATAAATTAATTGATCTGCATCAGCATTATATTTATTCGAAAGAACATTTAACACGGCCATTATTCTTTCAGCGAATGCGTTGTTCTTTTCAAAGATTTTTCCGCCACCTAATGGCGACCAAGCCATGGGTCTGATGCCATTTTCAAGGCACTGATCTAAAGTCCCATCAAGGAAGGGGGCTAGATGTAATGGATGTGCTTCTACTTGATTGGTAAATAATTTGATTCTGGTATTAAGCATTTGAAATTGGGAAAAAGAGAAATTTGAAACGCCAAACTCTAATACTTTTCCATCAAGCTTAAGTTGATCGATGGTGATTCCTACTTCATCAGGGCTCATTAGAAAATCTGGTCTATGAATCAACAATAAGTCAATCCGATCTGTATTTAAAACCTTTAAAGAATTTTCAACGGATTGGACAATGTAATCTTTTGTAGTATTGTAATGCTTGAGCTTATTATTAGGTCTATTATTCGATAAGAGTGCAATACCACATTTAGTAATTAGTTGCATTTTATCTCTCAAGGCCGAATTCCCTTTTAAGATTTTTCCGAAAGCAGCTTCAGTGGTATATTCACCATAGATATCAGCATGATCAAAACTACTTTGTCCTAAGGCAATGCATGACTCTATAAAGCCATGCAATTCTTTTTCTTCAAAGTCTGCACCCCATGTACCTAAGCGCATGCATCCAATAATAAGTGGGCTTAATTTCATATGGTGAAAATAGAAAAAAATAGATTCTTGATTCCTTACCTTGTGTGTATAAATTTTTATATGCCGATAAATATTAAATCTAAGGACTTAGCTGCATCAGAGGTCTCCTGGTTTGCACCAATTTGCAATGGCGATACAGACTATTTAGGAAGCATGCCAGATCAATATAAAAGTACCTGGGAAAATGCATCTAGCATTTTGCGAAAAGCAGATGATCTTGGCTATCGAAACATATTATGCCCTTCTTCCTACCAAGTCGGTCAGGATACATGGTCTTTTATAGCTGCCTGTGCACCCTTGACGAAGCAGATCAATATGCTCGCAGCCATTAGGTGTGGCGAAGTACACCCTCCTATGTTAGCTAGGGCAATTGCGACTTTAGATCACATCTTAAAAGGCAGACTTACCATAAACATCATCTCATCAAACTTACCAGGAACAGACTTAAGTTCACAAGAGCGTTATGCAAGAAGTCGCGAAGTCATAGAGATACTTAAACAAGCTTGGACTCAAGATGAGATCAACTTTGAAGGAAATTACTATCAGCTAAAACTTCCAACAGCGCCAATTAAACCTTACCAACAAAATGGTGGACCACTACTTTATTTTGGTGGTTACTCACCTCCTGGTGTTGATCTATGTGCGGAACATTGTGATGTTTACCTCATGTGGCCTGAAACTGAAGAAAGATTACAGGTGCTCATGCAAAACATGTCCAACAAAGCAGAGGATTATGGAAGGGCTGTTGATTTTGGATTGCGGGTCCATGTAATTGTTAGAGAAACTGAAAAGGAAGCTAAAAGCTGGGCAAAAAAAATAATGTCAAAGCTGGATGTAGAAACTGGAAAAGAGATCAGAGAAAGGGCCTTAGATGCTAAAAGTTACGGGGTGTCTCGCCAAGCTGAGATGCGAGCAAATGCAGACTTAAATGGTTTTGTAGAAAAAAACCTTTGGACAGGAATTGGTCGAGCTCGTTCAGGTTGTGGTGCCGCTTTGGTTGGAAGCCCGGATCAAATCATAGAAAAGATCAATCGCTACCATGACATGGGCATTCGTTCTTTTATTTTTAGCGGCTACCCTCATCTTCAGGAATGCGAAATATTTGCAGAGCAGGTTCTTCCCAAATTAAAAACATGTTCATTACCCCAAGCATTAGGTCGTATCCCAATCGATGAACCTATGACTCCATTGGGTGCTGCTAAAAGGAGATAAGTTTACTACAAAGGGCTTCATTTTCGATAAGAATTTTTATCTTAAGCATCAGTTTAATAGATATGTCTGTAGTAATATATTCCATTCCTTTGTTTTTCACTCTAATGGCGATAGAGTTGGTATATGAAGCCCTTACCAAGAAAAAAACTTATCGACTAAATGATGCGATTACCAACATAAGTACAGGAACGCTTCAACAAGTTTCTGGGGCTTTTTTTTCTGTGGTAAAGGTTGGAATTTATGCTGCTGTTTATAAGTACTTCGCCCTTTTTGAGATACCAAATGGCTGGTTTAGTTTTATTGCTCTTTTCATTCTATATGACCTTGCCTATTATTGGGAACATCGGATGGCTCATATTGTAAGTTTATTTTGGGGTGGGCATGTGGTGCATCATCAAAGCGAAGATTTTAACCTATCTGTAGCATTGCGCCAGACGTCCACCGGATTTATTTGGGGCTTTCCATTTTTTCTACCTTTAGCATTTATGGGTTTTGACCCTAAAGTTTTTCTGCTTGTAGGTGGATTAAATCTGATCTATCAATTTTGGATTCACACAGAACACATAAACAAAATGTGGGCTTGGTTTGAAGCTGTATTCAATACACCATCTCATCATAGAGTACATCATGGACGTGATCCAAAATACATTGACAAAAACTTTGCTGGTGTTTTTATTCTTTGGGACAAGATGTTTGGGACCTTTAAATCTGAAGAAGAGAGACCTAACTATGGCATCACCACTCCACTTAAAAGTTGGAATCCTGTTTACGCCAATTTCGCTCATTACTTCGATTTGGCTAAAACCTTGAGAAAAACCAAAAGTTTTTCGGACGGTCTCAAGGTCCTTTTTAAAAAACCAGGATGGCGCCCTTCTTATTTAGGAGGTTATCAAGCACCAACAAAGCCCAAAGAAGATTATAAAAAATACAATCGCATTTTAAGCAAAAATTTTAATGCTTATATCCTCTCACAATTTTTGATCTTATTATTAATTGTTCCGCCTTTTTTCTTTATCGCAAAGGAAATGGATTTTAGTTTAAAATTTATTTATGCCTTTTGGATTATCTGGACAACCATTTCATTTGGGTTGATTTTTGAAATGCACTCGAAGCATTATAAAATATTTGAACTACTACGTTTATTTTGTTTACCCTTAATTACTTGGGCACTATTTGTACAAGGTATCGCAGCCATGCCTGTGCTGTATCTAATGATTATTTTATCCTTTCTTAGTATTTGTTTCTTTTTTTATTCCGTAAGAAAACTTGATTAAAACTCTATCTTAGTATCTATGATACTCGATCTTGGAATTGTCATAATTTACTTTGCCATAATATTAATTGCTGCCCTTTCGGGGAAAAAATTGAAGAATCCTAGCAAAGAAGAGTACTTTTTAAGTTCCCGTAATCTTCGTTGGCCTTCTATTGCCATCTCAACCATTGCTACCAATGTACAAGGTTATCAATTTTTGGGCATGATGGGTTCTGCCTACCTCTATGGATTAGCGCAAGCAAATTTTGAAATTAATGCTGTTCAAGGCATGTGGATGGCTGCCTTTATTTTTGTTCCACTTTACCTTAAAGATAAGGTCATCACCATCACACAATTTATACAAAAGCGCCTTGGTAAAACCGTTGGTTTATTTTATTCCATTGGGAGCATCATCTTATTTGCTACTATTGGTTTGGGCGCTGCGCTATTTTGGGGAGCATATGCTGCAGACCTTGTATTTAATGACCTAATGTCTAGCATAACAGAAAATAGAATATTAAGAATTTCTATTTTAATCTTTGCATTAGGATGCATCTCTGCCTTATATACTTATGTCGGTGGTTTGAGTGCAGTGGTGAGAACTGACATCATCCAATTTATCATCTTGCTAAGCGGTGGAATAATTGTCCTCAGCATTTCCATCCAACACTTAGGTGGCTGGAGACAATTGTATGAAAAGACACCAGACCTTATGCATTTACATTTACCAGCTGATCACCCAAAGCTTCCATGGATAGGAATGATAGGTTTATTGTTTTTAAACATCAACTATTGGTGTGCTAATCAAGCAGTGATGCAAAGATCACTTGCTGCAAAAAGTTTAAAGGATGCGCAAGTAGGTTTATTGGTTGGAGGCTTGATGAAATATTTTATGGCAGCGGTGATTATTATTCCGGGCATTGCTTTAGCGGGGATCCTGGCAGATGTTGGAACACCTTTAACTGATCCAGATGCGGCTTACCCATATGTGATCAAAAACTTTCTTCCATTAGGTGCAAGAGGTTTGATTTTGTGTGCTCTTTTTGCTTCCTTAATGAGTACTGTTGATTCTACTTTTAATTCCTTGGCTACACTTTGGTCTGTAGACATTTACAAAGCATACATCAAAAAGGATGCTACTGATGCCGAGATGGTCGCTGCAGGTAAAAAAACCATCCTTGTTACTTTCATCACGGGTGTTAGCATGGGCTTTGCTCTTTTATACTTCAAATTAGCCAATCCCCAAGATGCCTTTACGCATACTTTAAATGAGATGCGCTATTACTTCAATACAGGTTTTGTGGTATTAATTTGTGCAGCTGCCTTTTTGATTTTAAAAAACCAAAAGCACATTTTGTTTGGGTATTTGAGCACAGTTCCACTATATGCATTTTTCAAGTTAGGGTTTCCGGATATGAATTATCTATTAAGGGCAGGAGTAGTCATCCTAATTGGGTTTTTAATCTTAGCCTTACCGGCAATGCTAAATGGCGGCTTAAGGGGCTCCAAAGAAATTTATAAATCTTCAAGTAAAAGGTTAACTTATTTTGGTCTTGGGATGATACTTTCTTTAGTGCTTTTACATGTTGTTTTTCATTGAGGTTTATCTTTAAAAATCAAAACCAATAAAACAGCTAAGCCTGCCAATAAGGCCAATACGACAAAACTACTTTTAAGGCCAGCTAAGTCCGAGACCATTCCTAAGACAACAGGACCAGACAAAAAACCTACAAATCCTAAACCAGAAACAAAAGTAATCCCCAAGGAAGAGGATACAGATTTGTGATTACCTGCCAGTCTAAACAGTTCAGGAATCACGACGGAAAAACCCATTCCTATCAAGGCAAAACCGAAAAAAGCTAAATACAATACTTGAAAGGTCGTAACCAATAAAACAAATCCAATACTAGCTATTCCAAGGCCATACAAAATAGTATTGTCAGATCCCATTTTATTGCTAATGCCATCCCCAAAAAATCTTCCAATGGTCATGAACACAGAAAAAATCACAAAGCCTAAGCCTGCCAGTTGATCACTTTCCACCAAGCTTACTTCAAGTAAAAACAATTTACTCCAATGTTCGATGGCTCCTTCACTACCCATGACTATGAAAGCAATAATCGCAATCCAAAATAGTGGTTTAAGCTTGTTGAAAACTAAGGCCGCTTTTTCTTTTTTTTCATGTTGTCCAAAAATAAAGTAGTAGTTTTTAATTAAAAGTAAGTTTGAAAAAAGCACAAAGGAAATTGCCCCTAACATATGAGTGATGGGACTTGAAACTGAGGCAATAATTAAGGAACCTATTCCTGCTCCTATGACTCCACCTAGACTAAAAAAACCATGAGCAGCAGACATAAATGTTTGTTGTTCATTTTTTTCAATCTCCGAAACCAAAGCATTCATAGCAATATCAGTCAAGCCTGACATGGCTCCAACAAAAAACAAAAAGCAGCAAAGTTGTGTATAGCTTTGTGCATAAAATGGCAAGAGATAAGATAAAGCAAATAAAATTAAAGCGATAAAACTTACTCTTCCTACTCCAAATTTTTTGAGAATTTTTGGAACAAATGGCAAAAGACAAATCACTCCTAGCGCAAAACAAAAAAGGGCTAAACCCAATTGAGCATCATCCAGCTGCAGTTTAGATTTAATCTTTGGAATATAAAGTACCCAAGTACCAGTTATGATGTTTAGTGAGGCAAAGACCCAGCAAGCTCCGAATAATTTTTTGGACTTAAATATTTGAATTAATGAATTCATTTATTTTGATGAATCAGCTGTTAGTGTCTGCAGTTTTTTAATTTCTTCTGATGTCAGTTCTCTCCACTCTCCTACGCGGAGGTCTCCAAGTTTGATGTGCATGATTCGTACCCTTTTCAATCGACTTACTCTATAACCTAAGAATTCACACATCCTTCTTATCTGTCTATTCAAGCCTTGATTCAGAATTATTTTAAAAGTATTTTCTCTGAGCCTTAGCACTTTGCATTTTTTAGTAACAGTACCTAAGATAGGAACACCTTTAGCCATAGATTTAATGAATTGATCAGTAATCGGTTTATTAACCATGACTACATATTCTTTTTCATGCTTATTCCCCACACGCAATATTTTATTGACAATGTCACCATCATTTGTTAGGAAGATCAAACCTTGCGAAGCTTTATCCAATCTGCCGATCGGAAAAAGTCTTTCTTTCTGGTTCATAAAATCAATGATGTTATTGGGTTCTCTTTTATCAGTAGTGCAGACTATTCCAGCTGGTTTATTTAAAGCTATGTAAATGGACTTAGGTTTTTTTTTCAGCAGCTTTCCATCAATTCGAACTTTATCACCGGCATATACTCTATTACCTTTTTGAGTTTCGAAGCCATTGATGGTAACTCGATTTTCTTCGATTAAGGTGTCAGCTTCTCTGCGGGAGCAAATCCCAGTATTTGAGATGTACTTGTTCAGGCTGATAGAGTCGTCGTTATTTTTACTTTCCTTGTCTTTCAAAATTAATGTGTAGGCTATTTATCCAACATCGAAATGGAATCTCCTATTTTGATTTGTCCTTCTCGAATTACTTTGCAGCAAATTCCTCCATGCCCTCTCATGGTATTTAAGCCTCCAGCACCGAGGTTTTCTTCCATTCTAGAACAGGGATGACAAGGATCTGAAAATTCTAGCACCACCTCATCTCCTATTATGAACTGCTTGTCTTTAAATGCTAATAGATTTATTCCTGAGACAACTAAGTTGCGTCTTGTTAGAAAGGCAATTTCATTTTTATCCTTATTCATGACCTTGGCTACAAAATCAAGGTGTTCTTTTTGAATCAGGGTAACAGATCTTTTTTTTCGAACAGATTTAAAATGGTCTCCTTCTAATCCGAGTGCTATGCTCACTTTTGCTTGTTGTACTGCTTCGAGGGTTTTCTTTTTAGCTGGACGAAGGCCAATCCATTCTAACTTCCCTTTTTGAGGCATTGTATTTAGCGTCTTTTTTAGATTTGACAATTAGTCTTCGGATTTAAAATCTAAAGAAATTGAATTTACACAGTGTCTTGTATTTTTTGGTGTAAATCTTTCTCCTTTAAATACGTGTCCAAGGTGTCCTTTACAGGCGGCGCAAACTATTTCAATCCTACGTCCATCCGCATCTGGTACCTGTTCAACGGCTCCTTCTATTTCATCATCGAAGGATGGCCATCCGCATCCGGAATCAAATTTACTATCCGAATTATACAGAGGAGTTTCGCATTGTTTGCAGACATAAACGCCATTTTCATAGTGTTTATTAAATTTTCCGGTAAAGGGACGTTCTGTTCCTTTCTTCAAAATCACAAAAGCTTCTTCTGTATTTAATTCTTTCTTTTTCATTAAACCGTCATTATGTCTTTTTCTTTTGCTGCAATTAGTTTATCTACATTAGCAGCATAGCCTTTGACCATGTTTTGCACTTCTTCTTCTTTCATTTTTCCTGCATCTTCTGAGTAACCATTTTTGACAGCTTTTTTAATAAAGTCCATCATTTTCTGTCTGGCTTGTCTGAGGCTTACTTTTGAATCTTCACCACTAGATTTAGCTTGTTTTACCAATTGCTTTCTTCTCTCTTCAGTCATTGGTGGAATGGTAATTCTGACAAATTCTCCATCATTCATTGGAGTAAGACCAATGTTAGCTTTAAAAATACTTTGCTCTATTGGGTCAAGCATATTTTTTTCCCAGGGTTGAATGGAAATTGTTTTAGAGTCTGGTGTGCTTAAATTAGCTACTTGTGAAATTAGCGTTGGCGTACCATAGTAGTCAACTTTTAATCCATCAAGGATAGATGCAGAGGCCTTACCAGCACGAATTTTAGTTAACTCTTTGTTTAAATGAGCTAATGTTTCATCCATATTGGCCTTTCCTAAATCCAAATAATCATCTACTTCTTGAGACATAATCCTATTTTTATGTTAATTGAAAATAAATTGCTCATGGCATTAAGCCAAGCGCGATTCCTAAAAGCTTAAAAAGCTTCTAGGAAAATAACACAAATATCTGACAATTGGTTGAAAATTTGTAGTAAAGAATGTCTTATTAAAAGTGGTAGATGACTTCTTCTTTATTTACTTCGATTTCATTCATCTCTTTGAGCAGAGCTATGACTAGCTCAAGATTTTCTTGAACTTCTAAATCGTTATTATTAAGTAGGATATAATCTTTCAGTAGTGAGAGTTCAGAAGGCCTATTCCCTGAATCTATTAGTCTTTTGATGGTATTACTCGCTGCTTTGGAAATCATTTGATGATCAACTTCATTATTTCCTAAGCTTCCTTGTTTTGCTTCAAAAATGTCTTTTGAGTTTTTATCTTTTTTGAAGCCTTCCATGTTTATCTTGTCCTTGCCTTCTTTTCTTTTTTTCGTTTTCACTCTTATGCAAGATCTTCCTTCGAAATTTACGTATTCTACAAGATTGTCGTATTCTTCTTTATTGGATAGAATAGCAAATTCAATTTCTTTGTCTTCCTTATCGTGCAATTGTCCCATGAGAAAGGCCATGGTGTGTCCTATTGCATGAATGGATTTTCCACTTACAGGAATCCACTTTGCGTTTTTTCCAAGTTTTTGAATTTGCTTCACAAGTTTAAAGGGTACGGAATCGATGTCTTCTCTAATGAGGACATGAATTTTATCACAAACTTTTTCCAGTTTGCGAAACTTGATCTGGCTGAGGTCTTCATACTCGATAAAGACATACCGCTGAGTGTGGCTTGTCATCCTTTCTTTAGCTCTGGTTAATTAAATTTGAAAACTATTTTCGGTTTGTGGCACGATCCGATATGTGCGGGACACAAAATTAAAATAATTTCTAATATAATTAGTAGCTATGCAAAACTATTTAAGAAATAAAATAGATGCCTATAGAAAAAGGTCAGTCTGAATAAGAGAGGAAAGAAAATCGTTTGCTTTTCCTAATTGAATAAGAAAAAGCAAACGATTTTTAATTAAATTATCTTGAGCTAGCAAATTTTAGCAAAAAGAATAGAAAGTAAACTAGTGCACTTAATGCTGCAGCTACATAAGTCATGGCTGCCCAATTTAATGCATCTTTTGCACCATAATATTCTGGATCACTTTTAGTCACTCCAGATTCATCCAACCAAACCAATGCTCTTTTACTTGCATCAAACTCGACTGGTAATGTTATAAAGCTAAATAAAGCTGTAATTCCAAAAACAACTACTGTTGCAAAAAGTAAGTATGGGTTATTTGACAAACCCATAAAACCTAAAGCAAACATCAACAAAAATTGTTGAGCCTTAGATGCTAAACTAACTACTGGTACAATTGTCGATCTCATTTGCAGCCATGCATAAGAAGTATCATGCTGAACTGCATGACCACATTCGTGAGCTGCAACGGCTGCAGCTGCAACCGTTTTAGCATTATAAACTGGTTCTGAAAGTGCAATTGTTTTTGTTTTTGGATTGTAGTGATCAGTTAGAGACCCTTTTGCTGGGACGACTTTTACGTCATTAATGCCGTAATGCGCCAACATTTGTTCTGCCACTTCCTTTCCGCTCAATCCTGAGCCTAAAGGAACTTGACTGTATTTCTGAAATTTTGATTTTAGCCTATTGCCTACAAACATTCCGATGCCGGAAAGTACTAGACCTAGAACCATATAAACCATGTAACCGCCCATTGTTTTAAATTATGATTTGATTATTAATTTTAATATAAAAGACTTTTTTCGAAAAATAAGTCAATATTTAGACTAATCTCCAAAATTGGAGTCACTAGTATTTTAGTTAATTATTTCAAAACGAGTATAAGGCTGTAAAGCCTTAGGTATAACAATTCCATCCTCAGTTTGGTTGTTTTCTAACAAACCAGCGACTATTCTAGCAAGTGCTAAGGCACTTCCATTTAAGGTATGAGCCAAATGCTTCTTTTTATTCGCATCTTTAAACCTAAGTTTCATTCTATTCGACTGAAAGGTTTCAAAGTTTGATACAGAGCTAACTTCAAGCCATCTTTTTTGAGCAGCAGAGTAAATTTCAAAATCAAAGGTAAGCGCAGAAGCAAAAGAAATATCTCCTCCACACAACCTAAGGATTCTGTAAGGAAGCTCCAATTTCTTTAATAAAGACTCCACATGCGCTAACATCTCATCTAAAGCGGCATATGACTTTTCTGGGTGTTCTATTCTTACAATCTCAATCTTATCAAATTGATGTACTCTGTTTAAACCTCGCACATGTGCGCCATAAGAACCTGCCTCTCTTCTAAAGCATGGTGTATATCCACATAGTTTAATTGGAAACTGAGCTTCATCCAAGATCTCACCTCTGTGAATATTGGTAATTGGAACTTCTGCCGTAGGTATTAAGTAAAGATCATCCGCAGTAGCATGATACATTTGACCTTCTTTATCTGGAAGCTGACCAGTTCCTCTTGCAGAATCCTCGTTAACTAATAAAGGTGGTATTATTTCTTCGTAGCCTGCTTTTTCAGCCTCGTCCAAAAAGAAATTGATTAAAGCTCTTTGAAGTTTAGCACCCTTTCCTCTATATAAAGGGAATCCAGCACCTGATATTTTTGCCCCTAATTGTAAATCAAATAAATTATACTTGGTTGCCAATTCCCAATGAGGTTTTGCTGATTCTCCAAGATCTGGTAAATCTTCTCCCCAATCTTTAAACACCTCATTATCTTCCTCAGAATTTCCAGGAGGAACACTTGGGTGCGGCATGTTAGGTAGGGCAAGCAGTAATTCTTCTAAATTTTCTTTGATTGTTTGTAAAGAGGATTCTCCTTCTTTAATGCCTATTTTTAGGCCAGCAACTTTGTCTTTCAAAGACTGAGCTTCTGCTTGTTTCCCCGTTTTAAAAAGATCCCCAATTTCTTTAGACAATTGATTGCTTTCTGCTTTTTGAGCATCCAAAGTTGTCTGAAGCGATTTTCTTTGATCATCTAATTCTATGACCTTATCTACTATATGGAGGTCTTCTTCCTTAAAGTTTTTGGTTTTCAGACCTGTTAAAAGGGCCTCTTTATTGTCTCTTATGAAACCTAAGTCTAACATATAAGTATAAAATTATGTGATGTATTACGGGTTTTGACGATTTAAAGACGGGTTTACGGCTTTTTTTTGCAAAGATAGTATTTGATATCAAAAAAAGTCTTATTTTTGGGTCATCAGCGAATCACTCCTGCTTTTATAACAATCCTTTATTATACTTCGATTTTCTTTGTTATAAATTCTTTTGAATTCCCACTGAATATATTTTGAATTTAATCCATAGGAGTAAGAGTTCCGAAAACTATTATCAAGTTAATTTGATTTCATTCCCCATATATTCCGCGTTAATATTAACACATTAGTAAAATAAACCTACCAAGACAATGTTGGACATACTGCAATTAAATGACATGCTCGTTCCTGAACTTAAGGAACTGGCTGAGCAGCTAGGTGTAAAAGGTTACAAAAGGATGAATAAGCAAGATCTTATTTACAAAATCCTTGACGAGCAGGCCGTATCTCCTGACAAAACTGAAAAGGCAGAAAAAGCTCCTTCTGCCAAAGCAGCTAAAAAAGAAACTACAAAAACCAAAAAGGTCGAGCGAAAAAAAGTAGAAGCAATAGAGGAAGAAGAAGGAGTGGAAGAAAAAGCTGAAGAGGAACTAGAAATAGAAGAAGTTGTCGCTGTTGCAGAAGAACAGAAAGAAGCTGTAACTGAGGAAGTAGATCCTAAAGCCAACTCTAAATATTCAAATAATAAATTTGAAGACAAGAGAAGAAACAACAAAAGATCTGACCATAGAGGAGACGATAGAAATGGAAAAGGTAAATTCGATAGAAAAGAAAATGGAAGAGGTCATCGGAAGCAAAATGATGCACCAAAATTTGATGTAGAACTTGATGGCATCATAGAAGGAGAAGGAATCTTAGAAATGATGCCAGACGGCTATGGATTTTTGAGGTCATCCGATTACAACTATTTGACTTCTCCAGATGATATTTATGTGTCTCCGTCACAAATCAAATTATTTGGTTTGAAAACAGGTGATACCGTAAAAGGAGCCATTAGACCTCCAAAAGAAGGTGAGAAATACTTTGCGCTACTTAGAGTTTCTAACATAAATGGGCTTGAGCCACAATACATTAGAAACAGAGTTCCTTTTGATTACCTAACACCTCTTTTTCCTCAAGAAAAATTTAGCCTTACCTCACATCCACAAGGAAAAGACGTTAGTAATAGAATTATAGACCTTTTTACACCAATTGGTAAAGGACAGAGAGGGTTAATCGTTGCACAACCAAAAACTGGTAAGACTTGGTTGCTCAAGGACATTGCAAACGCAATCGCTAAGAATCACCCTGAATCTTACTTAATGGTACTTCTAATTGATGAAAGACCTGAGGAGGTAACAGATATGAAAAGAAGTGTCAGAGGTGAAGTTATAGCTTCTACCTTTGATGAACCTGCTGACAATCATGTTAGAGTGGCTGGAGTAGTTTTGGAAAAAGCAAAAAGATTAGTTGAAACAGGACACGATGTTGTCATCTTATTAGATTCAATTACAAGATTGGCTAGAGCATACAATACAGTAGCACCAGCTAGTGGAAAGGTATTATCTGGTGGTGTTGAAGCAAATGCATTACATAAGCCTAAAAAGTTCTTTGGTGCTGCAAGAAACATAGAAGGAGGTGGATCACTTACCATCTTAGCAACTGCTTTGATTGATACTGGTTCGAAAATGGACGGTGTTATCTTTGAAGAATTTAAAGGTACTGGTAACATGGAACTTCAGTTAGATCGATCTCTTGCAAACAAGAGAATGTATCCTTCCATTGACTTGACTAAATCAAGTACAAGAAGAGATGACTTCTTATTAGACAAAGACACCTTACAAAGAATGATCATTTTAAGAAACCACCTTTCAGATATGAAACCTGTAGAGGCAATGGATTTCTTATTGAAACATATGAGATCAACAACCAGCAATGATGAATTTCTGGTCTCAATGAACGGATAAAAGAATACATCAAAAAGACCTTCCTTAGTGTGGGTCTTTTTTCTTTGATAAACTGCAATTGTCAACGAAAAAAATTAAAGATGAAATTATACAATCGCGTTAACAAAGAAGAGTTACGCAAAAAACTCCTTGAGGAAAATGTTCCTCGCACTACCCTATCTTTCTATAAATATTATAAAATCAAAAACACCCCATTGTTTAGGGACCACTTATACTATAACTGGTCTAAGCTAGGAGTTTTTGGAAGGATCTATATTGCAAGTGAAGGGGTCAATGGACAAATTTCAGTACCTACTGATCACATGGATTCATTCAAAGCTGTCCTCAATGAAATAATTTTTTTCCAAGGAATGCGACTGAACATTGCCATAGAAGATGACGGAAAATCATTCGCATTGCTAAAAATAAAGATTAGAAATAAAATTGTAGCAGATGGTTTAGATGATGCGAGCTTTGATGTTACAGACAAAGGAGTGCACTTAGATGCAGAAGCTTTTAATGAGATAACCAGTAATGAAGAGACTGTCCTTATCGACATGAGGAATCACTATGAAAGTGAAGTTGGTTATTTTAAAGAAGCCATTAGACCAGACGTAGAAACGTTTAGAGATTCTCTTCCGATAGTCGAAGATCTTTTAAAAGGGAATGAAGAGAAAAACATTGTGATGTATTGCACAGGCGGAATTCGTTGTGAGAAGGCTTCAGCCTGGTTTAAGCATAAAGGCTTTAAAAATGTCTTTCAGCTAGACGGAGGAATTATTGAATATGCAAGACAAACAAAGTCTCAGGGCTTAGAAAATAAATTCCTAGGTAAGAATTTCGTTTTTGATGACAGGCTAGGAGAAAAAATTAGTGCAGATGTCGTCTCTAAATGCCATCAATGTGGTACCGCTTGCGACCAACACACCAACTGCATAAATGATGCTTGCCACATCCTTTTTATTCAATGTACAGAGTGTGCAGCCAAGTACGAAGCTTGTTGTTCTAATAAATGTAAAGAATTTAATCAATTACCTGAAGAAGAAAGAAAGTCTTTAAAAGGAAGCTTAGAATTTAACGGTACTAAGTTTGGCAAAGGCAGGTATAAGGCCTTTAATAAAGATCAAGGCTTATTGAAATAGAGATCTTGCAAGAAGGCAAAAAAATGGATACAAAGTTACCTACTAACCTTGTATCCATTTTTATTAAGCTAAGGCATCTATAATTCCACCCATTAAAGCCATTGCGATTGTCCAATAACCCACGCCTAATAAGACATTAGTTGCCGTTTTTCTATCGTATTGAGACATAATTACCATTGGTGGAATCACCAAAAACAAAGCCAACATAGCACCGTGAAACGCACCATGTCCGAACCATGATCCATGATCAGATCCTCTATGCATACCTGTCATAATACCCCAGATTGCAAAGGCCAAGAAAAATCCTAAAACCAAATTTGTAATCATGACTTTTGGTATACTGAAACCATCCATCAACTCTTCTTCAGTTTTGCCTGTCGACTTTATCCAAAGTTTTCCAAACAAAGGGCCATACCATATACTACCAACCACTGTTGGTACTAAAGTCGCTAATCCGATTGCCAACCAATTAATTTCCATTTTGATATTGTTTTGATTATTAAATAATTATTCATCTCCAAGTAAAGCAGGTCTTTGTGTTAATTCGTGGTAGCATGCAACATCTTTTGCATAGTAATGCAGCACCATACTTTTTCTTGATGAATTGGGTTTTGTTATTTGGTCACCGCCATGTAATAAGTTAGCGTGCCAGATGAGAATGTCACCTTTTTTCGCTAGAAAATTTTTCTTTTTATAGGTGTTTTTTTGAATGACTTCTTTAATTTTCTTTTCATATCGATCATAGGCATTTGAGCCTAAAAATAAACTATTGCTTCCATGATCATAATCAGGAGTCAAGATATAAGGCAATTTGTGACTCCCTGGGTAATAATGCAACACACCGCTTCCTTCTTCAATGTTTTCTAAGGCAATCCACACTGCAATCAAGTAGCCTAAAGGAAAAGTGGTCATGTGTACAGAATCAGAATGTGAAGCCTGTTGAGATCCAGTAAAGAAATTTATGCTTTGAAACAATATGACTTCTTTTCCTAAAAGCAATGATAAGATGTTTTGAAGTCGATCACTGTTTACAATGTTTTTTATGATTGATGATTGCCTGTAAGCAAACATGATTTTATTACTATTCCTTTGAAAATTGGCCTTGTTAGAGGACACTAATTTATTCGTCTCTTCTAATACTGTATCAATTTCTTTTTCGCTAAAAAATTGGGGAATTATGGCGTATCCATCTTTAGACCAATTGATGATCCTCTCTTGAACATGAGGACTTAGCTTTTTAAAATGCTGATTCTCTGGTAATGCATCATTAGAATTTCTTGAGTCCAGCCAAGGAGGTTCTCCTTTTGCTTCTTTAAAATCTAAGCTATTGATTGGTTCAAAATAATTTTTTTTAATGCCGTGCTTTTCATAGGCCTCTTCAATGTGATGAAGTTTCTTTCGATTGAAAAAATTATATAAACTATACGCCGGTTTGAATCTTCTGAAATAATCTTTTAATCCCATAGTTTAACTTATAGTATTTTTTCAATACTAGTTCTTTGCACTTAGCATCAACTGTCCATTTACAATTTTTCTTTCAGCTAATATTTGATAAAAATACATGCCTGGAGTCAGGTCATTCAAAATCAAATCCATTCTTTCATTGACCTTAAAACTTTTTACCTTTTCACCTTCGCTGTTGTAAAGGTTAAATTCAAAAACTCCAATTCCTTCAGAGCTAATACTTAAAGCACTTCCGATTTCAAGGGGATTGGGATATAAGCTAAGGTGACTCTTTTGCTTATTATCCAAGCTTGTGCTTAATGGTTCTTCTTGTCTAAGAATGTTTTCTCTACAAATTGAAAACTGCCCCATGCCAGGAGAAATGTTTTTAAACTCAGCGCCTCCTTTTTTACCTTGCCATACTTGATTTGCTTGACCTACATTTGTCCAAGTATCTTGCTCATCATTAAACTTTCTATTGTACAAATTAAAACCTCGAGGAAAGTACTCTTCATTTTCGAGAACATTCGGTGATCTTAAAGTAAAATTTAAGATGGTAGAAGGTTCATCAGTGAATTGATGGATTACCCAATACCCATCGTCAGCAAATCTATTAGGGTAAACATCGGGATCAACTTCAATATGACTTACTACAACATCTCCATTTGGTGCATTCTCAAAATCAACTTTTGCTTTCCGATCAATAAAAAATTGAGTTCCGGCATCTTCTACAAATTTTGACTGTGCGCTTCCTCCTCCTACTGGAGCATTTGAAATTTGTTTTCTAGCATCCCCGTTTACATTTGCATGGGAGCCACCAATTCGATCTGAGACATTACTAACTTCCGCATTAAATTGATAATACAATTTGAGGTTTTCATCCAAGGAATTTTTGGTAAGATGCATACTTTCTCTAATCTCTTGCTCTGTTAAAGATTTATTCCAAATTGAAACTTCATCCATCATTCCATTATAATTTCTACTTTCCCAAGCAAGGTATGATCCAATGTAATAGAAAGCAGCATCATAATCCTTTTGTCCTAAATCAAAGGTATGTTTTCTCCCAACACCATTTAAGTATAAGGTTACACCATCTTCTTCTGCGACCAATGCAACATGAGACCACTCATCTTCTGGAACAAATAGTCCGCTACTCCAATACCATTGACCACCAGCCCAATGATAAGCTAATTCCATACCTGGCCTAAAATTCAGTCCAAATGCACCTTCTTGATCTCCCATTATTATACCTGTATAATCGTTTTGTATACCATTAGGCTTAATCCAGGTAGAAAATGTTAAAGCTTTGCTTGTACCCATGTTTGACAACCTTGTTGTTAGGTAAGCACCATCCGATGTCAAGTCTTCTGCTAAACCAGGAACTCTTTCTGGATCACAATCAGAAGTAACGCTTATAAAATCTTCTATCGTCTGAGAATCTTCTCCGTGGACATTGCTAATACTTAAACTTACTGAATAAAGACCAGGAGTTTGATATTGAATTTTAGGGTGTTGTTCACTAGAATATTCTGGAGTGCCTCCAGGAAAATGCCATTCCCAAGTTGCATTATCTAATTTCATTGCTGAGTGGTCTATAAATTGAACTTCATCACGTGTACAATAGGATATCAATCTATCCGCGGAAATTTGTGCTTGAGGTTTTGTCACTTCATATAGGTCAGCCTCATGAACACTTCTATTTGTGCCATTTCTAATTTTTCCTTCTGCGTAGTAGGGGATTAATTTTGTTGAGAAAGTACTAACAGGCAACGCATTGTTGTAAAGCACCCAATCGTCCATTAAATCATTACGATAATAAACTGCTCTTCTAGTTCCTAAATAAATTCCTCCTTTGGTTCCTCTTTGGTGTTCTATATTCGATAAATGTTCACCATCTAACATTGGAGTACTTAAGTTCTCCCATTGTTCGCCACCATCTAAAGATTTAAAAACTTTATTTCCATCTAAAGAGTTATATCCACCTGATTGTGGCGTTCTAGCTATCCAAATTTTCATAGGGTCTTCTCCACTTATCGCTACGTCTATTGGAGGCCAAACTCCCCCTTCAAATAGATTAGCTGGTGTAATGTTAGTCCAAGTAAGCCCTCCATCTAATGATCTGTATATTTTCTTTTCGCCCCACCAATCTATGAAAGTACAAGCATAAATCACCTCTGGATTTGTTCTAGATACTTCGATGTTTGTAACAGACTCTCCAAAGTCGTATAATAAATCCCAAGAGCTTCCGTCATCGTAAGTTTTCCAAATCCCTGTTTCAAAACCTGTCCATGAAATGTTATAACACATTGGATGAAAAGCAATGTTGCTAGATTCTCCAACTATGTAAGAAGCGTTTGGTTTTTTACCATAAGTTAATCCAATAAAAGGTTTAGTTCGATCTCCCGGCAATTCTCTTTTTCCTCCATCATCATAGACAATTCTATTGTTTCCTACATTCACAAAACCTCTAATATTATCCCCTCCTCTTGTAGAAAGCCAACCATTTTCATAAACATCATTATCTTTTAATAAGGTGCCATTGTGATAAGTGCCTCCAAGCATTACTTGTCCATCGTGAAAACCTGCTCCAAAACCCCAAAAATCTGTTCCAGCTATCCCTTTCATTTTTCTTTGAAAAGTAGCTGCGTTATCATTTGAATAGAAAATGCCTCCATCACAGGCAACCCACAATTCATCTCCTATGTATCTAATATCATGTATATCAGCATGAACATAATTTGCATTTCCAGATTGTGACCATTTTGATGGGCAAACAAAACTTTCTCCACCATCTTCCGAAATCCAAAGATTGACCCCAGCGACAAAAACTTTATTTTCATCAATTGGCGAGACATCTAAAGCTAAATCATAATAATATTGCCCCCCATCATCGGAACCGTCTTGCGCCCAAGCCATCATGTTAATGTTGCTTCCTGCAGCAGCAGGCCCTCCTGGTTCTAAACCACAACATTTGAAAGTCCAAGATTCGCCTTGATCTTCGCTGACGTATATTCCAAATAGACCACTTCCTCCATTTACATTACCAGTTGATAAAGCATATATCTTATTTGGGTTAGCTGCCGTCACAGCAATCTCAGTTCTTTTTTGTTCTTCATCGGCTTCAAGATTAGAGCTGATACAAACCATCTTCCCCCCAGATTCCCAAAGAGAATTTCCTGAAATCATGCCATCTACGTCTCCTTCCATATCTATGACCATAGATCCAGATGAAGCATTCAATGGCCAATAATGCTCTAAAGCATTTCTTTCAGGGTGAGAATTATTTAATGCATAGCATGCATTATCTTCTATCGTACTTTGTGCAAGAGCCCTATCCCAAATTCTTAAGTCACTAATTGAGCCGTTAAAAAAATGAGTATATGAGGTAGTTCCATCTTGTCCTATTACTAGATTAAAATTTCCATTAGAGGTAGAAACTGGATCTAATAGCGTTGATGTTTCTGCCAATAGTGTACCATCTTGATAAATCCTTTTATTGCCATTTGCATCAAATGAAACGGCCAAATGATGCCAAGCTCCATCAGCGATTTGACCACCCTCTAAATCTACCCTTGAACTACCTGTTCCAATATTGAATTTCCAAGATCCATTTTCTAAAGCAGAAATTATAAAGCCTTTATTGAATCCATTATTCCAATTTTTATTAGATACAATTGCAGGGTCACCGCTTATGTTTTCGCATTTAACTTTTAACTCTATCGTAAAATCTTCAAAATCTCCCATTCCTAATGGAACATTTTCGTCCATTTCAACATATGCATTCTCGAGAGTCAAGCCATCTAATTCATCACTTGAAGCTGAGTCTTCAATTCCTGGCCATCCATCTCCTTTTAAGGTAAAAGTTTCTCCTCCATCAATCGATTTATAAAATTCAGTTCTATTAGCTGCTTGTTTGATCAAATAAATGATGGATGGATCACTTGGATGAAACTCTAATTCTTGAAAAGATCCACTCAAAATTTTTGTCCAAGAAGTTCCGCCATCCATGCTTCTAAAAATTCCTCTTTGAGAACTTAAAAATATTTTTTGATTGTTCTGCGGACACATCACTATATCATTTGCATTATGAGTCTCAGCATTAATTACTTCATCTTCTATTTGAGTCCATGAAAGTCCTCCGTCTATGGATTTATAAACGGCACCTCCAGCTCGGTTAAAGAAAACGACATCAGGGTTTTCGTGATCAATTTCTATGGAGCGAATTCCATTAACCATCATATCTCTTGTCATGAGCTCCCAAGTATCTCCACGATTAGTACTTTTCCACAAACCGGCTGTTGCAGTTCCAGCATATAAAATGGATGGATTTGATTTTGATTGCTCTACGGTATAAACATGAGCTGCTCCAGATGCATATGATCTACCTTCCGCTTCTTTATCAAAATCTATTGGCCCCAAACAAGTCCACTCGCCATTATTCGATCTTGAATTTCTAGCTGTTAAGCTTCTTGTTAGGTACGCTTGCTCTTCTGCTTCTGCAATATCTTTAGAAACTTTTTCAAAAACGAGACCATTTACATCTCTCTGCAAACTCCTCATCCATCTTTTATAATATTGGGTATGTCCGTTTTTTAGGAAGGCATTATTTTTATAGTAGTCTTTATATGCTTTTGCCACAAGACCAGGATCTGGATTTTCGCTGTACATTAAAGTAAGCCATTGCGGAGCTTCTTGATCATTAATGCTATATTTTAATTCTTGTTCTTGAGCGTTTAAGCTTGTTATTATAAAGAGAAGGAAAAAAGTATTAAATATTAATTTCATGTCTAATATAGTTGCATTGTAAGATACAAAGAACTCTATTAATAGTAAAATTATTCAATTTGCTAAAATTCGAATTTTACAAGCTTTAGTTTATTACGAAACTGGCTAGGGACCACGATTGTATTAGCGGCAATTTGTAAAGAGTCCTTAATCCTGAGCTTTACTTCTAAGTCTCTAGTATTTAAAATAGCTCTACGTTTGTATTCACCATTGCCTTTAAGGCTAAATTCACTGACCGTGCTTTGGCTCCTAATTTCATCATTGAATAGAATGTTCAAACTAGAACTGGTTTTAACTGGATAAAAAGAAGAGAAAACGGCTTCATCATCGAAGGAAAATTGTTTTTTATGTATAATGTTTGTCCAGTGCTCAGATCCATCAGGGTGTATGGATACTAAAAACAATTCTTCAAAATAATAATCTGCTCTAAACAAAACATCTGTTCGATGATTACCATTAGGGGATTGTCTGTTTTTTCTTTTTATTTTTTCTCCAATCAAAAGTATGCCTCCATCTCGTCTAAGAATGATTTCTTGAACCTGCCCATCTATCATTCCAGTTTTTTTATTGATGGATTTTTTATTTAAGTATTCTTTTAAAAATTCTTCATCGAAAGAATTATAAGCTAAAGTGTAATTTTCTTTATTATCAATAGGCACACTTAAATAGTAATAGCCTTTTGCACGTACTACATTTTTCTCTGCAAAAAGCCCACCTGCTGTAATTCTATTGTTTAAATTATCTATTTTAAATTTTGAGTAGTAATTCTTTTTTTCCTCAAACTCAATTTTAAACTGATCCAGTTCTTGATCGTTTTGGCCGGAATAACAAATTAAAAAATAGGGGTTTTTTCTTTGGGAAAAACCAGTAGATTTTTCAATGATTGCATAGAAGTCTCCTTTGTTATCAACCAACATTTCTGCTAAATCATAAAAAAGATCAACTTCTAAATTTTCATAATAAGTGTCTTTTACTAGGCTTAGGCTGTCGTTATCAACAACCAATATTTTCAATTCATCTTTTGCTTCGACACTGTAAAAAAGTAATTTGTTTTCATTCTCTGATACGACAAGCTCAAAATCTGGAGTGTCATAAATCCCATCTTTAACATATAATGTTTTAGACTCTATCAACTCAGATTTAATGTTGTATTTCTCTACATTAAAATAGAATTTGTTTTTTTTCTTAGCGGTATAAAATATATTAAAATGTTTCTTCCCGTTTGGTAAAACATCTATGATGTCAACACTTTTAAAATCGAATTCAAATTCAATGTTATCAACAGGAAGCATCATTTTGTCATAAGTGTGCATTCTGTATTCGTTATCCATGTCTCTAAACAAAACAAACTTGTCTTCAAATTCTCCAACTAAAAAGTAAGCTTTGTCATTTCTTAGTATGAGATCTTCTGTCATACTAACAGTTTGAGCTTTAGATTCAATAAAGAACAACACAAAACAAAGGCTGACGAATATGAGTTTAGAATTTTTCATTTTACTTTCGATAATCTAAAATGTTTATTGGTTCATTCATGAGCTCCACTGTTTCAAGTGCATTATTGATCATTTTTTCTACTTTCATTTTTTCATCTGAATTTGTGTGGACCGTATGCAAGCTTAGCACTTTGTCTTTACAAATTAGTGAAATATAGTATTCATGTTGTGCTGTTCTTGCCTTTTGTTCTGTCGCTTTGCTGTCAGGTGATATAAAATCCCAGGACAAATAATCTAAATTATTTACATTTTTTCCAAAAGATGAATTTATTTCAATGGAACTATTAGCATCAGATTCTATGTGTTTCTTGACAAAGCCCATATAGGCATCAAGGTTTTCTTTAGGGCTAGATTTTTCATCTAAGCCAAGCTTAAAAAGTGGAGTAATAAATATTTTAAGCATCATACCATCCACTGTGTATGTTATGTCTTTTGAAGCATCCACATAATTTTCTGAACCCTGTCCTTTTACATGCAATAAAAAATTACTCCCTAAAGAGTTGTGTATTTCATAATACCCATTTGAACTTTTAATGCTTCCACTTCCATAATCATATTCTTTGACTAGCGTTCCATTTTCGTATACACGCTTTCCTGTCACTCTACCACTTTTAGCAAAATATACATTCTCCCCATAAGGTTCGCCTTCCTTATAAGTGCCTGCAGATTTTTTTTGGCCTTCTGGATACCATTCGAGTAGTTCACCATTTAACTTTCCATCTGTATAAATCGACTCCATTTTTACTTGGCCGTTTTCGTACCAATTGACAACTCTGCCGTTAGCTTTACCATTTTTATATTCAATAAGTTGATCTTTTTTACCCCCGAGATACCACCAATAATGATCACCTTCTTCTTTACCATTATCAAAGTAGCCTTCTGACATTTTGTGTCCTTTTTTGTGCCATTCTGTACAGACACCATGAGGAACTCCATTAAGGTATGAAACCTCGAGTTTTTGTACCCCCGATGTGTACCATTGTTTTTCTACCCCAACCTTGATACCCATTTCGTAGGAGATCTCTGAAGTCTTTTGACCATTCTTCCCCCATTCTTTATAAATCCCATTAATTTTTCCTTCTTTAATTGGAAACTCGACCTTCTTTTTCCCACTAGGATATTTTTCAAAGGCAGTTCCAGAATAGGGGCCAACAGTATTTGGTTGGAAGAAAAGACCTTTAATAATGTCTAATTCGTGGTAATCAATTTTTTTCTTTTGTTGGCCTGAAAGACTAGGAATTTGAAAGACTGCTAATAAACAAGCAAATATTATACTTTGTATAAAAAACTTCAATTCTATTAATTTTAGATTTATAATCTTACAAAATTAAACGAATGTGACTAAAAAGAAATTATAATCTAGCATTATACTAAAAGAATTAAATCTTTAAGTCTAATCGGGTAGCTGACTTTTAAAGGCTATCCACTCCAGTAATTGTAAAATTTCTTCATCTGTTAGTGTTGGAAATATCGTCATTTCGATGTTTGAATAGTTAGAAATTTCTATTGCCTTTGGATGATTTTTAGCCTTTAAGGCAGGAGCGTTTTTAATCCAATCAAAAAGATCACTTTTAGGATAAGCTGACCACCTTTCTTCTGCCCCTTTCAAAGGTGGGCCTAGAAGTTTATCTTTCATGTTTTTATGGTGGCAAGAAGCACAATGAGCTTTGAATAAATTTTTTCCATCTTTCAACGATTGACTTAATTTAGTTCCTTCATTTTTGTTTGTAGCATGATCAGAGGCTATCAATTCTGCATGGTACTCTAGTCTGAGTAGTGTCTTTGGAGCTGAGCAAATTTCATAAAAGAAGACAAAACAAGCGAGATAAATTAAATAGCTTAATGTTCTCATAAACCAGATTTTATATCCCTAAGTTAGCCCATCGGTTAAATTAAAGCCAGCATTAAATGATGAACTGTTTAATCATCTTGTTGAAATGTAATTTTCAACTAAAAATGGATCTACTTAATTTAAAATCAATTTAATTGAAAATGAGCCTTGCATTCATAAAGAGAATCTCTAGTTTTGCAGAACAATAGAATAGAAATGAATAAAAGACAACTTATAGAATGCGTACCTAATTTTAGTGAAGGACAAGATTTAAGCATCATCAAAGAAATCACAGACGAAATCGAAAAAGTAGATGGTGTAAAACTATTGGATGTTGATCCAGGTGCTGCTACAAATAGAACTGTAGTTACTTTTGTTGGTGAACCAGAACCAGTTATAGAAGCAGCATTTAGAGCCATCAAGAAAGCATCTGAACTTATCGACATGAGCAAGCACAAAGGAGAACATCCTCGGATGGGAGCAACGGATGTTTGTCCATTAGTTCCTGTCGCTAACATCTCCATGGAAGAAACAGCCAAATATGCCCATAAACTTGCGGAAAGAGCAGGAAGCGAGTTAGACATTCCATTTTATATGTATGAATCTGCCGCTACAAAAAAAGATAGAAAAAACCTTGCAATCGTTAGAGCTGGAGAATACGAAGGTCTTCCTCAAAAATTAAAAAAAGCCAATTGGAAGCCAGATTATGGACCTGCTCGATTTAATAGTAAATCAGGGGCAACAGCAATTGGAGCTCGAGATTTTTTAGTCGCTTACAACATCAACTTGAATACCACCTCTGTGAGAAGAGCAAATTCTATTGCTTTCGACATTAGAGAAAAAGGTAGATTAAAAAGAAAAGGAGGAAAGGTCAATGGTGCCATTCTAAAAAACAAAAAAGGAGACCCTTTAAGACAAAAAGGTTCTTGTAAATCGGTAAAAGCAATCGGTTGGTTTATTGAGGAATATGGAGTGGCACAAATATCCATGAATTTAACCAACTTAAATGACACTTCTTTACATAAAGCTTTTGAAGAAACAAGAAAAAGTGCAAACAAAAGAGGCCTGAGAGTAACTGGTTCTGAATTGGTAGGTTTAGTTCCTTTAAAGGTTCTTTTAGATGCAGGAAAGTATTTCTTAAGCTTACAGAAAAGATCTATTGGTGTATCTGAAAGTGAATTGATAAAAATAGCGGTAAAGTCTTTGGGACTAGACGAACTTGGACCGTTTGACCCTCAAAAGAAAATCATAGAATATCAATTAAGAGACAATAATCTTTCTCCATTATTAAGCATGGACTTGCAAGATTTTGCTGATGAAACTGCTTCTGAAAGTCCAGCTCCTGGAGGAGGATCCATAGCAGCATACGTTGGAGCACTTGGCATTTCTCTGGGAACCATGGTAGCAAATTTATCTTCACATAGAAAAGTCTGGGACAGCAGATGGGAAGAGTTTTCTAAATGGGCCAACCAAGGTCAAGAATTAAAAGATCAGTTGCTAAAGATGGTAGATGAAGACACAAATTCTTTTAACGGAATAATTGCCGCCATTCGTTTACCAAAATCAAATGAAGCAGAAAAAACCATTCGAGCTAAAGCAATTCAAGACGCCACTAAGCATGCCATCGAAGTGCCTTTAAAAGTAATGGAACTCAGTTTGGAATCTTTTAATGTATTAAAAGGTATGGCGAAAACAGGAAATCCTAATTCTATTTCAGATGCAGGAGTTGGTGCTCTTTGTGCAAGGGCTGCTGTAAGAGGAGCTTATTTAAATGTTATGATCAATTCTGGTGACTTAGATGACAAAAAATACGTCACTAGTATTTCAAAGAAAGCTGGAAAAATGGTCAAACTGGCTGATAAAGAAGAAGCTGAAGTATTGAAATTAGTAAATAAAGCTTTAGGAATTTAGCACAATTTTGGCAATACAAATTAAGTTAAATACAGGGATAAGTCTAAAATTATAAGCTCATGATAAAATCAATACTCTTTCTTGCTCATGTATTATTATTTGTTGTAATAAGTGCTACAGGATCCATTTCGGCTCAGCAGAAAGCAGAACACTATACTTATCTCACCGATAAGAAGTTTAAAAAGACTAATGATTTAAAAGGTTTTGAATTCCTTCCTGATGTAATGGAGATTCCCGGAAAAGATAAAAAAGACATTGAGCCTGGTGCATTTAAATTTGGAATTGCAGGAGAGAATCTGATGGTAAAAGGAGGAGACATCGGTGGAATTTACAACATCAATAACATCAACACAACAGACTATGGCTTTAAACTTGCCTTAATGAATGCCAGAGACCCAGGCATGCAAGGGCATTTAAAAGTCATTTTACTAAATAAAAAATTCGTAGATGCGCTTGTTTTCAAAAAATCGAACGACAGTCCTGAGATCATTTTTTTTCTACCAGAAATTCCAGAAGAAAAAAGATTAAAAGAAAAAGAATATTTCACAGATAGAAGTGAAATTGTCTTGGAATTTGCTGATGAAGTTTGGGGATTAGAACTTCTCCCATTTTATAGAGTGCTCTCTCCACGAAAAAAATTCCAAAGAATTCAAATGAGCGATGGCGTAAAAGTTGAATTTATAGAAACTGAAACCATTATTGAAAAAACCAAAAAAGGTCCAAAGAAAAAAGATGTCACAAGTCCAGATGTTGCTTTTGTAGATCCACCAGTTGATGAAGAAACTGAAGAAGAAGTAAGTGAAGAACAATCTGCATTTGATGCTTTCTTTGGAGATGAGGAAGAAGAAGAAATGGTGGAAGAAGTCATGGAGGAAGAAAAACCTGCCTCAGAAGAAGAACAATTAGACACCTATTTCGGTGGCGATGCAAAATCTGAAACCAAAGAAGAAAGAGAAGTGATCAAAAAAGTGAAGTACGAATATGAGTACATCATAAAATTAACCGACTTGAGGGTTGGTGACACTGGATTTGCAGAACCATTTACCGAAGAGTTTAAAGTCAAAAACATTAAAATGAGAGAGGATGTTCAAGCCATAGATCCTCAATATGTTTTTCAAATTGAATTCGAAACCAACAAAGGAATGGTTTACATGTATCTAAACAATGCTCAAAAAATCAGTTCCATGGATTTTGGCCCAGTAAAATACTTGATGCGAGGCCATTAAAACCTGAAATATTCTCTATTGCTTATTAGATGCTAGAGCAAAAGTCTCTATTGTTAAAGTGAATCAAACTCTAACGATTTTTATACCTTTATAAAAAAGACTCATACTTTAGACATCATGAAAAAGCCAATCCTTGTAAGCTTAATATTGCTATTAAGCTTAATCAATGCCTTTGCACAAGAAACCTTTCCAACCAATGGAATTTTAGACAGCAGAGAAGGTCATTATGTATTTACAAATGCCATCATCCATAAAGCTGATGGTACTGTAATAAAAAATGGCAATTTAGTTATCAAAAAAGGAAAGATAGAAAGAATTGGGGCGAAGATTCCTATCCCAAAAAATGCCGTAGAAATCAATGTAGAAGGCAAACACATTTATCCTTCTTTTGTAGACATCTATTCTAATTACGGACTTCCAGAACCTAAGCGAAAAGAAGGAAATAATAGGTCGGGCATCCAACAAATGGTCTCATCAAAAGAAGGAGCTTACAGTTGGAACGAGGCCCTTAAATCAGAAACCAAAGCACATGAATTATTCAAATCAAATGATAAAGCTGCAAAAGAATTTAGAAGTGTTGGCTTCGGCAGTTTAAATGTTCACCTCATTGATGGAATCAGCAGAGGAAGTAGTTGTATAGTTTCCCTAGGGAGCGGTAAAGCACATGAACTAATTCTTAAAAAAGAAGGAGCACATCACTTATCTTTTAGCAAAGGAACTTCTACCCAAGCTTATCCTGGTTCTCTAATGGGTGGAATAGCCCTACTCCGACAAACATATTTAGATGGCCTTTGGTATGACAACCATGGAAAAAAAGAACAACTAAACTTATCCCTAGAAGCCTGGAACAAATTACAAAGTCTACCCCAAATTTTTGCAGTAGGCAATAAGCTAGAAGTCCTTAGAGCAGAAAAAATTGCTAAAGAACATGGTAAAAAGTACATTTATAAAAGTACAGGCGATGAATATCAAAGAGTTGATTTACTAAAAGCCACTAATGCTTCTTTTATTATTCCACTAAACTTTCCAAAAGCTTATGACCTTGAAGATCCATTGGATGCTCAATTGGTAGCTTTAGAAGATCTAAAGCATTGGGAAATTGCGGCTAAAAATGCTTTTTATTTAAATGAGGCAGATATAAATTTCACCTTTACAACATCTGGGTTAAAAGATAAAAGTCAGTATTTACCTAGCATAAGAAAGTGCATTAAAAATGGATTGCCTGAAGACGTTGCTTTAAAAGCTATGACCAGCACCCCCGCAAAACTTTTAAATGTTCAAGATCAAGTTGGCGAACTAAAAAGTGGACTTTATGCAAATTTCATCATCACCTCTGATGAGCTCTTTGAAGAAGGTACTAAGATATTGCATAATTGGGTTCAGGGCAAACCTTTCGTTTTTCAGGCACTTAGTGAAATTGATTTGAGTGGGGATTATGACTTAAAAATAAATAAGTCAAGTTACTCACTAATAATCTCCGGTAAGCCAGGAAATCATGAGATGAAAATTGCTGTAAATGATAGCACAAATGTAAAAGTTAAACACAGCATTAAAGATGAGATTTTGACTTTATCTTTTAAACCTCATGAGGAAAATGAAATCATTCGATTGAGTGGTCCTAGCAAAAGCTTGAAAGGTAAGGCCATCCTTGGCGACGGTTCTTGGGTAAATTGGTCTGCAGTAAAAAAGGACATGAGTTTTGCTGTAGAAAAAGTACAGAAAAAACCTGCTTCCGAAGAAGAGGTGCATGGTCCAATTACTTATCCTTTCCTACCTTATGGTTGGACAGAAAAACCAAAAATAAATACCTTTATTTTTAAGAATGCAACCGTTTGGACGAATGAAGAAGATGGCATTTTAGAAAATACAGATGTCATCATTAAAGATGGAAAAATTTCAAGCATAGGAGAAAATTTATCAGCGGCTGGAGCAATTGAAATTGATGCTACAGGCAAGCATCTAACTTCAGGGATTATTGATGAACATTCACACATTGCCATCTCAAGAGGAGTCAACGAATGTACACAATCATCAACAGCAGAAGTAAGCATAGCTCACGTAGTAAATTCTGAAGATGTAAACATTTATAGACAGCTTTCAGGAGGTGTAACAGTTGCACAGTTGCTTCATGGTTCTTGCAATCCAATAGGCGGGCAGGCAGCCTTAATTAAATTGAGGTGGGGATCTTCTCCAGAAGAGATGCTCTATAAAAATGCTGATGGTTTCATAAAATTTGCCCTTGGTGAAAATGTAAAAAAATCTCGTTCAAGCAGAAACAATAGATTTCCTGATACACGAATGGGTGTAGAACAAGTCTATGTAGATCACTTTACAAGAGCTAGAGATTACGAAAAAAGAAAATTAGCTGGTGACAAAACACTTAGGCCTGATTTAGAAATGGAAACCATAGTTGACATCCTCAATGCTAAACGTTTTGTTACTTGTCATTCTTACGTACAATCAGAAATAAACATGCTGATGCACGTGGCAGACGATTTCGATTTTAAGATCAACACCTTTACACACATTTTAGAAGGCTATAAGGTGGCTGACAAAATGTTTGATCATGGAGCAGGTGGGTCATCTTTTTCTGATTGGTGGGCATACAAATATGAAGTAATTGACGCCATCCCCCAAAATGGAGAAATCATGACAGAGCAAGGAGTCACAGTAGCATTTAACTCTGATGATGCAGAAATGGCTCGTCGGCTAAATCAAGAAGCAGCTAAAGCTGTTATGTACGGAGATATCCCAGAAGAAGAGGCATGGAAATTTGTCACCCTTAACCCTGCAAAATTGTTGCACATCGATGACAAGGTAGGTAGTATCAAAGTCGGTAAAGATGGTGACCTAGTCTTATGGTCTGAACACCCAATGTCTGTTTATGCAAAAGCAGAAATGACTTTTATCGATGGAATAAAATATTTTGATAGAAAGGAAGACCTTAAACTTCGAGAAGAAATTAGAAAAGAAAGAGCTCGTCTAGTTCAAAAAACCTTAGCAGCTAAAGCCAGTGGTGCATCGACACAAAAGGTCAAAGGAAAGTGGAGAAAACATTATCATTGCGATGACAATCAAGATGAGATGAGGTAATTAGTTGCAATTTCTTGATTAAATAACTTAACAAAATGAACTTAAAATATACTTTTACTTTTTTATTGATTTTACTTATTAGCACAGCCTATACTCAGCAAACACCAGCTGCAGCTCAAACAGAACAGATTAGCATAGTAGGCGCGAAGGCTCATATTGGAAATGGTGATGTAATTGAAAATGCTTTCATCTTAATAAAAAATGGTAAAATTTCATTTATTGGAAAAGCTGAAGATGCTCCTTCAATACCAGATGTAGGCAGAACAATCATCGCGAATGGTAAAGATGTTTATCCTGGTTTTATTGCTTTAAATTCAAGCTTAGGCCTAACAGAAATTGGCGCTGTTAGAGCAACAAGAGATGTGGATGAAATAGGAAACTTTAATCCAAGCATTAGGTCTCTTATCGCATTCAATACTGATTCTAAGGTCATTCCAACTGTAAGAAGTAATGGAATTTTATTGGCACAAATTGTTCCTCAAGGAGGAAGGATGCCAGGTCAATCTTCAGTCGTACAACTTGATGCATGGAACTGGGAAGACGCTGCAATAAATACAGATGAAGGTATCCATTTACACTGGCCCAGACCATATCAAAGATCAGGTTGGTGGGCAGAACCTGGGGGCATAAAAGCCAATGAAAAATACAAGACTCAAGTTGATGAAATCAAGGCGTTTTTTGATGAAGCGAAAGCTTATTCAAGGGTTCTGCCTAGCAGTAAGAATTTGAAATTTGAGGCCATGCAAGAAGTATTTAGTGGTACTAAAAACTTATACATTCATGCTAATTATGCAAAAAGCATTATGTCTGCTGTACTATTTGCAAAAGATTTAGGAATCAACCCAATCTTAATCGGAACAGAAGATTGCTGGTTGATAACTGACTTTTTAAAAGAAAACGAAGTGAAAGTCATTCTAGGAGCAGCTCATGACCTTCCCAATAGAAAGGAAGACGATATAGACATTACTTATAAGCTCCCAAAAATTTTACATACTGCTGGGATCCCTTTTGCCATTTCGAGAGACGGATACTATGATCAAAGAAACTTGCCATTTCAAGCAGGACATGCTGTTGGATTCGGTCTTCCTTATGAAGCTGCCATTAGAGCCATTACATTAAATGCTGCTGAAATCCTTGGGATTGAAAACAACTATGGAAGTTTAGAAGAAGGAAAAAGCGCAACCCTTTTCATTTGTGAAGGGGATGTTTTAGACATGAGAAGTTCAAAAGTTACTCACGCTTTTATTGATGGTCGAAAAATTGATTTGGACAACAAACAAAAAGCTTTGTATAGAAAATTTACAGAAAAATATAAGCAGTCAAAAAAATAAAAAAAAGGGAGATACACAAAAATGCATCTCCCTTTTTTTATTACATCTGCTGATATTATATCTTGCGACGATAACTTTATGAGAACAAACATCCTAGATAATAAATCAAAAATGATGAGAAAAATCAATCCATTTCATTTATTAGTTTTACTTCTTTTTGCTTGCACCTGCGCTTGTCAAGAGGATGAAATGACTGGTAAGAATATGCAAAACTTTGAAAGCGAACAAATTTTTATTAATGGAAAAATATATACCGTTAACCCTTCTCAAGAATGGGCTGAAGCGATTCTAGTTATCGATGGTGTTATAGAATTTGTAGGGACTACAACGGCGGTTCAAGATCGTGCGAGTGAAGATGCTGAGGTCATTAATCTTGATGGTGCCTTGGTGTTGCCTGGTATCCATGACGTACATATGCATCCTTTAGAAGCTGCTTCAGAAAACTTTCATTTCATCATTGAAGAAGGAATAACAGACCCAGAAGATTATGCCTTTGATGCTGAGCAAGCAGCTCAAGAGAACCCAGGTTCCGATTGGATATTAGGATGGGGGTATGACTTAGAAATTCTATTAGAAGCTAAACGTCTTCCGAAAGAGATTTTAGATGATGTTGTTTCTGATCGACCTATTGGAATAATGGAGTTAACATCTCATTCTATTTGGTGTAATTCTAAAGCGCTCGAATTAATGAATATTGATGACAAAACAGAAAACCCTACTGGAGGAATAATTATGCGAGAGCAGAATGGTGAAGCCAATGGTATTCTTATTGATAATGCCGGTAATTTATTGATAGATCTTGCTTTGCCTGTTACCCCAGAAAGTTTAAATAACGACTATAATGGCTTAAAAGAATATGCTCTTCCAGAATTAGCTAAGCATGGCATAACCTCCATCTGTGATGCAAGAACTTACTGGAAAAGAGACCATCATAAAACATGGAAAAAGTTAGCAGATGATGATGAATTAACTGCTAGAGTAAATTTAGGACTTTGGGCTTACCCTACTGAAGAAGATGACACACAATTAAGTACATTAAAGTCTATTTATGAGTTTAATCAAAACAGTTTGCTTAAGATCAATCAAATTAAATTGTACTGTGATGGAATCATTCACAACACAACTTCAGCGATGCACGGTAATTTTTTATTGGATTATTTTGGTGAAGACACTAATAATGGCTTAAATTACTTTACACAAGAAAGGATTCAAAAGTACATCACAGAACTTGAAGCAACAGGATTTGATTTTCATATTCACACCATTGGAAACCGAGGTGTTAATGAAGCACTCAATGCGATACAGCTTGGAGGTGGCCCTACAGGAAGACATCGCTTGACGCATGTGGAGTACATAGACAAAGAAGACATAAGTCGATTTCGACAACTAAACGCCACTGCGGATGCTCAAGTAGCAGGTGACTTTACAAACCCTGAACACTGGCATGACTTTGACCATTTGATCGGAGAAGAGCTTGCTGAAAATGTTGTTCCAATTAAAAGTTTAAACGAAGCAGGTGCAAGACTATGCCTATCCTCTGATTGGGATGTCAGTAGCCTCAATCCTTTTGTTGGTATGCAGAATGCTGTAAGTCGAGTACCTCAAAACATAAGTCTTGCTGAGGCGGTAAGAGCTTATACTTTAAACCCGGCCTACGTGATGAGACAAGAACAAATTGTAGGTTCCATAGAAGTAGGAAAGGAAGCTGATTTGATCATACTTAATCAAAATATTTTTGAAATTGATGCGAATCAAATTGCTCAGACGGAAGTATTACAAACCTTTTTACAAGGTGAACTAATCTATCAGAAGTAGCATCTGAGCAGCTTGATTTATTGATAAAATTGACAAATGCTCGAACTTGAGCTCACATTAGGTGTTCTTAACAAATAAATAACGAAATAATTTCGTTTTTTGAGTAATCGGTAAGAATTTTGAGCGTCTAAATAAGAAAGTTTTAAAGATGAAAAAATTAATCTTCAACATAGCATTTTTAGTCACCTTACCAATGGTTGGGCTGTTTGCTCAATTAGAAAATGAAGAACTCGAACAAATAGAGTTAGATGGCGAAATAGTGACGGTTTTAATTACAGAAGATAACGACACTTTACTCGTCGCTGACTTAGAAGATGTAGGCATCACTTCTCCTAGGAGATTTAAAGACAAAAAAGAATATAGAAAGTATCTAAAATATAGAAGGTATGCTAATGTAGTTTATCCTTATGCTTTAAAAGCAATTGATATTTTTGAAGAAGCTGAAGAGGTTACTAGAACCATGAAGCGATCAAAAAAGAAAAGACACATTAAAAGACTTCAAAAAGAACTAAAAAAAGAATTCGAAGATCCGCTAAGGTCTTTAACTAAAACTCAAGGCTTAATCCTTACAAAAATGATCGAAAACGAGTTAGACACCCCTATGTATGACTTGATTAAAAACTTGAGAGGCTCTGTTGTGGCTAGCTATTGGAGCACTATTGCCAAAGTAAATGGTTACAAATTTAAGCACAAGTATACACCAGGAGAAGATCTTATTATGGATACTGTTATACAAGACTTTACCATCAATCCTGAATAAACAATTGTTTAAAAGATAATCTATTCCTTTGGAAATGGTTTTAGTATTTTGTGATCCAATATGTATCAAAATAAAGATTTAGTTTTAGACTCCTCAAAAGTTCAAGCGGACAGTGTTAGCTGGAAGAGCCCAAGCAACATCGCCTTGATAAAATATTGGGGTAAACATGGGAGGCAGCTTCCAAGAAATCCATCCATCAGTTTTACACTTAACAATGCCTATACTGAAACAAGTGTTTCTTATCAAGCTAGACAAGGTGCATTAGATGGTGTCGCTTTTGATTTTTTCTTTGAAGGAAAACCAAAAGAAAGTTTTAATCCAAAGCTTAAAAAATTCTTGGATAGCATTTTAGATATTTTTCCTTTTTTAGCGCAGATCAAACTAAGCATAAACTCCAAGAACTCATTCCCTCATTCTGCAGGAATTGCTTCTTCCGCTTCCGCCATGAGTGCCTTAGCACTTTGCCTGTGCAGCATTGAAGAAAAATTATTCAACACCTCATTGTCAAAGGAAGCTTTTTTAGCAAAAGCATCTTATGTAGCGAGGTTAGGGAGTGGAAGCGCTTGCCGCTCAGTATTTCCTGTGGCAGCTGTATGGGGTAAAAGCATCAATGTGGAAGGTTCTTCAGATGAATTTGCCATTCCTTTCGAAGAAAATATACATCCTGTTTTCAAAGATTTTAACAACGACATCTTAATCGTTTCGAAAGATGAAAAAGGAGTTTCATCCAGTCAAGGGCATGCTTTAATGGAAAACAACATCTATGCAGAGGCTAGGTATAAGCAAGCTAACATCCGCTTAAACAGATTACTGATTGCCTTAAAAGAAGGAGACATAGAAACGTTTGGAAGTATCGTCGAAAATGAAGCTTTGACGCTTCATGCAATGATGATGGCCAGTTACAATCCTTTTATATTGATCAAACCAAATACTTTAATAATCATTGATTTGATCAAAAACTTCAGAAAAGAAAGCAAAATTCCTTTATATTTTAGTTTAGATGCAGGACCAAATCCACATCTTATGTATCCAGCACAATACAATGCTGAAGTAAAAGGTTTTATCAATCAAATGCTAGTTGATTTTTGCCATGGTGGAGAATGGATTGCAGACAGGGTTGGTAAAGGTGCAACAGCTTTATAGATTAATTAGCAATTTATGCCATATCATCTAAAACTCACTTCATTACTTTCTATCTTTTATCTTTTACTTTTCTGCCTTGGATGTAATGCTCAAGTAAAGATAGATAGAGCAAGGTGCCAAGATCCAAATTTTGACAAAAAAGTCGAGCGTACAATTAGCTTTAGCGTACCAACCATTAGTCCATTCGAACTAAATGCCTTAGGAGAGGATGTTATAATTTTAGACACAAGAGAAATGGAAGAATATGAGATTAGTCATATCCCAAATGCAAAATTCATCAGCTACAAAGATTTTCAAGCAAAGGATTTATCCGACATTGACAAGGAAAAGCAATTAGTTGTTTATTGTTCTATTGGTTACCGTAGCGAAAAGATTGGCGAAAAGCTCAATGCTTTAGGTTATAAAAATGTATCTAACTTGTATGGTAGTATTTTTGAATGGGTAAATCAAGGGTATGAGGTAATAGACAAGGATGGTAATGCAACAAAGAAAGTCCACACTTACAATAAGAATTGGAGCAAGTGGCTCGATAAGACCAAAGGTGAAAGGGTTTGGTAACTAGGTAGGCATATTTCCTATGTTATAATATAAATAGGCCCACATTCCAATGAAAAGGAATAAAGCAATAAAAAAGTACCCTAAGCATTTTCCTTTTCTTCCAGCGTTTTCTACGTGATCACTCATCTGTTTTGAAATTATCTTTTAATATAAAATGAGGTTGCAAAAGTAAGTGAAATAATTGATAGAGAATATCTTTTTTTAGAAATTCTCCATTCAAATTGAATTGACCTAATATTTAGGATTGAAGTACAGTTTCGGTCCTGTTCTTTTCCCAAATCCATGCAGATTTCATAATGTCTTCAATGTTTCTACTAGGTTTCCAGCCAAGATTTTGTTCAGCTTTATTAAGGTTTGCATAAATGGCCTCCACATCTCCTGCTCTTCTCTCTCCAATGGTGTAATTCAACTTTTGACCAGTTACCTTTTCAAAAGCATTAATTGCTTCTAGGACCGTAACTCCTTCTCCAATACCTAAATTATAAACTTCGCAATTTTGTTGGTTTTCATCACCCAAGAGATACTGAATCGCCTTTGTATGCGCATTAGC
This sequence comes from uncultured Saprospiraceae bacterium, assembly GCA_937941095.1. Lineage (GTDB taxonomy): Bacteria > Bacteroidota > Bacteroidia > Chitinophagales > Saprospiraceae > JALZVN01. The sequence goes on from CALDYJ010000085.1 coordinate 55,047, forward strand.
AAGATCCATTACATGGATGTAATCTCTGATACAAGATCCATCTCTTGTTCCATAATCATTTCCAAAAACAGTCATGCTTTCACGCTTACCGATAGCTGTTTCAGTTATAACGGGTACAAGATTAGAAGCCTTATTAGAAGGTGCTTCTCCGATAAGGCCACTTTCATGCGCACCTGCTGGATTAAAATACCTAAGCAGTATTGCTTTAAATTCTTTATTTGGAACACAAAAATCTTCAATAATATTTTCTCCCATCTGCTTCGTTCTCGCATAAGGGCATTCTGCATGTTCAAATGGAGTAAGCTCTGTAACAGGCAGATCCTTTGCATTTCCATAAACAGAGCAGGAAGATGAAAATATCAAATTGTCAACTCCAAATTCTTTGCAACAAGTCAGTATGTTTAATAAGCTGTTTAGATTGTTGTGAAAATACCTTATTGGTTCAAATACGGACTCCCCTACACTTTTCAAGGCCGCGAAATGAATGACTCCGTCAATTTTATCATTTGAGAAAATCTTCCTAGTTTTTTCCAGGTCACACAGGTCTATGGTGTAGTTTTTAACTAATTTATCTGTGATCGATTGAATTCCTCTTAAGGCTTTTAAATCAGAATTGACATTATTATCAACACTAATGACTTCAAATCCATTGTCTATTAAATCAATGATCGTGTGACTTCCAATGTAACCGCAACCCCCTGTAACCAATACTTTTTTCATCTTTATTTTCTTTTCTTGCTAAAAAACGCACTGCAAAAGTAAATATCTTTTGTATTTGCTAATATATTTGTCCACTTTTTAGTACTCAAAAATACTGCCTTTAATGATAGACTTAAGTTCTTTAACACAAGAAGTCCAAGAAATAGCTAAAAAAGCTGGTGATGCAATCATGATAATATACAATGAGACAGAGGATATTGTATACAGCAAAAAAGATGATGATTCTCCTTTAACACAGGCTGACAAAGCAGCAAATGATGTCATATGCGAAGCTTTAGCAAAACTCCTCCCTAGTTTCCCAATCGTTTCAGAAGAAAATAAGGAGATTCCTTACGAAGAACGGAAAGATTTTACCACTTTTTGGCAAGTGGACCCATTAGATGGGACAAAAGAATTTATTAAAAGGAATGGTGAATTTACGGTAAACATCGCGCTTGTGCACGAACAACGGCCGATTATTGGTGTAGTATTTACCCCTTGTACCAAAGAATTGTTTTATGCTTTTAAAGATGGTGGCGCTTTTCTTGAGTCAAAAGGACAGACTAAAAAGATCTCTAGCAATGAATTTACATTAAAAGAAAATGGCTTAAAAATGGTTTGTTCGAGATCTCATCTCAATGAGGAAACTCAAGCATTTGTCAACAAGTTCGATGCTCCAGAATTGGTAGCAAAAGGAAGCTCTTTAAAATTTATGATTCTTGCTGAAGGAAAAGCAGACATTTATCCGAGATTGGCCCCAACTATGGAATGGGATACCTGTGCTGCTCAAATCATTTTAGAAGAAGCTGGTGGTGCTGTAATTGATCAAAATACTCAAAAGCCACTCACCTACAACAAAGAGGTTTTGTTAAACCCTCATTTTGTTGCTTATGGCAATGTCCTAACAGACAAAATGGGCTGATTTTTGTAGCCGTTAGGACATACCAACATTATTCAAGCAAGGCGGATAGAACATAATCTTTTCTATTGAAGTTTACTTTTTATGAGATTGTTAACAGCTTTAATTTTCATTTTTTTCGTTTTCCAGCTTGCTTATGCACAAGATCAAAAAGATAATGGAAATAAACGCTATACTGGTTTACAATCGATACGTTTAGGTTCTGTAGAGTATAAACTTTTCAATGCTATTTTTACCGCTAAAAAGTTTGATGGCTTTGAAACCTTGAATTCACGAAGTACCTATTTTAATGCCTACAGTCAGTTGTTGCTTGGTTTGAAAAAAGACTTCGCAATTGGTTTTGACTTGGTTTATCATTCAAGGGTAGAAAATGATTTTTACAAAAACACTCCGTTCAGCCCACTAAATTTTAGAAAAGAAAACAGCTATACTTTAAATCGAGAAACTCAAGACAGCTTGAGCAATTCATCAGACATGCTTTTGCAAAAGAGATCGATACATGGTCTTTCACAATTTGGACCTAAGGTCAGATTTAAACCTATAAAAAAGTTTAAAAATTTAGCCTTACAGCAAACTCTTTATATTCCACTAAACAAAAAATTAGAATCTAACTGGATTTCTTTTACTCAATTCTTTTATGAGCACTATTTCACGAGTGATTGGCATTTGTTTTCTGAGGTTTCCCTTTGGGCAAGGTTTGGAAATGAGTTTAATCCAAGTTTTTTTGCTAAGGCTTTCATCAATTACTTTCCCGGAAATAAGTGGACTTTTTATGCCACCACAACGAATTTTTATGAATATGGAGGGGGGTTAAAATACTTAATCAGTCCTAATTTTGAAATAGAATTGTTAAGCACGATTTTTCTTCCTTTGGAGCGATTTGGAGGAGATAGGAACAGAAGTTTCAACCTTGGCCTGAGGTGGTCCAAATAGCTTTAGTCATTACCAAAGTGCTTCCATCCTTGGGCTTTCAAATCATGAATATTGCCACCTTTAGTATGCATTTTTATGCCATGAGCTTGTTCTGTCACTTCTCCCATTATATAGATATCTGGCATATATTTCACTTTATCCAAGTCTTTAGGGTCGACAGTAAATAACAACTCGTAATCTTCCCCTCCGCTTAAAGCGCATGTAATCGGGTCCATATTAAAATCAATAGCTTGTATTTCAGTTTCTTGTTTTATTGGAACACCACTTTCTTCTATCATCGCTCCTACTCCTGACTGTGTACAAATGTGAAATATCTCAGAAGCTAAGCCATCAGACACATCTATCATAGAAGTAGGAATGAGGTCAGCTTTTCTCATGACCTCAATGAGGTCTTTTCTAGCTTCAGGTTTTAATATCCTTTCTATCAAGTAAGATTCTTTTCCAAGATCAGGTTGAATGTTTGGATTCGACAAATAAACTTGTCTTTCTCTTTCCAAGATTTGAAGCCCTAGATAGGCAGCTCCAAGATCTCCTGTTATACAAAACAAATCTCCTTTCTTAGCTGTGTTTCTATACACCACACGTCCTTTTTCTCCTTGTCCAATTGCTGTAATGCTAATGATTAAGCCCTTCGGTGATGAAGTCATGTCTCCACCAACCAAATCAACATTGTATCTTTTGCAAGCCAACTTTACACCTTCATAAAGTTCATTCATTGTTTCTACAGAAAATCGATTTGAAATAGCAATGGATACAGTGATTTGCTTTGGAATTCCATTCATTGCATAAATGTCAGAAAGGTTTACGACCACAGCTTTATAGCCTAAATGTTTGAGTGGGGTATACATTAAATCAAAATGAATGCCTTCAACTAACATGTCTGTCGATACTAGACTCAGCATGTCGCCATTGTCTATCACTGCAGCATCATCGCCAACCCCATATTTAGAAGATGGATTATTTAAGACAATAGATTTTGTAAGATGATCGATCAATCCAAACTCACCAAGATCATTTACATCAGTTCTTTTAACATCATCGGACATAGAATACTTATTTTCTTTTTTCTAAAATTGTGTTTACTTCATTAGACAAATCAACAAAGTTTTTTGTTGATAAGCTTTCTGGTCTCAAGTTTAATTTTTCTTGCTTTAGAAAATCACTTTCGGGGATAAATGATTTAATGCACTTTCTAATCATTTTTCTTCGAGTACCAAAACTTTGTTTTACGATGCTTCTAAATAATTTTGGATTGTCGATTTTAAATTTTTCCTTTTTTCTAACAAGCTTAATCACTGCCGATTCAACTTTCGGAGGAGGGTCAAATTGTTCTTTGCCTACATTTAAAATGAGTTCTCCTGAATAATGAACCTGTGTAAAAACACTTATTACGCCAAACTTCTTACTTCCAGGTCCTGAAATTATTCTTTCTGCTACTTCTTTTTGGAACATTCCTACCATCAAAGGAATCAAATGTTCAAAATCCAACATCTTAAATACAATTTGCGAAGAAATGTTGTAAGGGTAATTGCCTATCAAACAAAATGCTTCGCCATCGAACACTTCTTCTAAAGATGTTTTTAAGAAATCTTCTTGCCTAATTTCTAAGGATGGAAATTTATTTTTAAGGATAGGAATCATGTCCCTATCCAATTCGACTAATTTTAAATTTTTATTAAGCTTTATGAGCTGTTTGGTCAGCATTCCTTTACCAGGCCCTATTTCTAAAACATTAGCATTTAGGCTAATATCAGAAATGGCCATTGCTATTTCTTCAGCAATAAGGTCATTGTTTAAAAAGTGTTGACCAAAAGATTTTTTCGCCTTCATATTAGATAAACGTAAAAATAGGCATTTATCCATTGCCACTTAAATTAAAGAGGAGAGCTCAGACTTGAGTTTAAAGGCTTTTCTCCATTATTTCTTTATATTTGCGCATCGTTTTTGAAGCTAAAACGTAGATTATCATACATATAAGCGAAACAATTGATTTTTTCCAATTATGCTTTCGCAAAATGAAGATAAATGAATACCAAAATAAAAGTAGTCCGGTCAGCTAGAACAGGAGACAATCTGATCATCTTAGCAGAGAAGAGCCGATTGACTTGGACAAAGTCATACCTTAATGAAGAAGAATCAGCTTATATTCGTAAGGCTGTAAAAGAAGATATAAACCAGATCATTTTTCCAAGAAACACAGGACTCATTGTTATCCAATTTTTGAAGAAAAATGGGAATCAATACGAATCTAGAGAAGAATCAAGAATTGCTGGTTCTGAAATCTTAGCAAAGCTTGAGCACTATAAGGCTCAAAGTGCTACCCTTATCAATGAGCGTAAACAAAATCATGTCTTAGATTTTGTTGAAGGAATGATTTTAGGAAATTACCAATTCCTTAAATACCATACCGACAAGAAGGATAAAAAACACATTCTCGCAGAGATAAAATTAACAGCTGGTTTAGCTCCTAAAAAAGACATCGATCATCTATTGGCATGCGTAAAAGCTGTCTACACTTCAAGAGATTTTGTAAACGAACCACAATCTTATCTAACTGCTTCGCAGATGAGTAAGGATATTGTGAAACTTGGAAAAGAATGTGGCTTTAAAGTTCAAGTCTTTGACGAGAAGAAAATCAAGTCTTTGGGTATGGGTGGACTTATCGCTGTAAACATGGGAAGCTTTACTCCACCTAGGTTTAATATTCTTGAATGGAAACCAAAGAAAGCAAAAAATAAAACCCCTATTGTTTTAGTGGGTAAAGGGATCGTATACGATACAGGAGGCTTAAGTTTAAAACCTACCGCCAACTCTATGGATAGGATGAAGGCGGACATGGGTGGAGCTGCAACCGTCATTGGAGCATTTGTAGCAACAGCGATGGCTAAATTGCCGGTACACATTATTGGACTCATTCCTTCTACTGATAATCGTCCTGGAAATAATGCTTATGCACCAGGAGATGTTATCAAAATGTATAATGGCAGTACGGTTGAAATAATGAATACTGATGCCGAAGGGAGAATGGTATTAGCTGATGCTTTGCATTATGCTAAAAAGTACAAACCCGAATTAGTTATTGACTTTGCTACGCTCACTGGTGCTGCTGTTAGGTCAGTTGGTACAGAAGCAATAAGTTTGATGAGCACAGCTGATGCGAAAGTTGTAAATAAAGTTAAAAAATCTGGATTCAGTGTGCATGAACGCCTTATTGAATTTCCATTATGGAAAGAGTATGGTGATCAAATAAAATCACATATAGCAGATATTAAAAATCTTGGTGGACCATACGCTGGTCAAATAACAGCAGGAAAATTTTTAGAACATTTTACTGATTATCCTTGGTTACATTTTGATATAGCCGGTTCAGCGTTTTTGAGCAAACCTAATGCATATAGGCCAAAAGAAGGGACAGGAGTAGGTGTAAGATTAATGTTTGATTTTCTCAAAAATTATTAAAAAAAAATAATGCGAATAGGCATAACAATAGGCGATTTTAACGGAATTGGTCTAGAGGTAATTATAAAAACACTTTCTAACAGTAACATTTGTAATCTCTGTACACCAATAATTTATGCAAATAGCAAAATTGTTGCTTACCATAAAAACATCGTAGAAATTCCGGAATTTCAATTTCAAAACACTAAGAGTGTTAATCACATATCACCAGGCAAAGTAAATGTTATAAACTGCTGGCAAGATCAAGTAAACATTTCTTTAGGAAAATCGACTAGTGAAGGTGGAAAATATGCGTCATTGTCTCTTCAAAGGGCCGTCAGTGACTTACAAAATAACTTAATTGATGCAGTAGTTACTGCTCCGATTAATAAACATGCCATGCAATTGTCGGGCTTTGAACATCCCGGTCATACAGAATATTTTACCAAAGAGTTTAATGTAGATGAAAGTCTAATGATGATGGTTAGCGATAACCTAAGAGTAGGTCTTGTTACAAACCATATTCCTTTATCTGAGGTTTCTAAGAAAGTGCAAAAATCATTAGTTCTTAAAAAACTTAAGATCTTTCATAAATCACTAGAAGTAGATTTTGGAATAGACAAACCAAAGATTGCCGTCTTAGGTTTGAATCCTCATGCTGGAGATAATGGTGCAATAGGTGATGAAGAAAATAGTTTAATAAGACCTGTAGTTACTGAATCGAAGAAAAAAGGCAAATTAGTCTATGGGCCTTTTGCAGCAGATGGATTTTTTGGTTCAGGGTCTTTTAAGAAGTTTGACGGTGTTCTCTCTATGTATCATGACCAAGGTTTAGTAGCTTTTAAATCTTTATCTTTTGGTAATGGAGTAAACTTTACCGCTGGTCTTCCTATCGTTAGAACTTCTCCAGATCATGGAACTGGTTTTGACATTGTAGGGCAAAACATTGCGGATCCTGCATCTTTTAGACAAGCTTTGTTTACTGCTATTGACGTTGTCCGTAATAGAAAAGATCATGCAGAAGCATATCTGAATCCATTAAAGAATAGAAAAGATTCATTGGAAAATTCTGTTGATGAGGCAATAACTGAAGACGAGACGCACTAAATTATTTTGATCTTCCGACTTCCATTTCGAATGAAACAACTGGTTCTTTCATCTCAGTGAAAAGAGAAGGATCATCGTATTGGCTCAACTTATAATTTTCAATTATCCTAATTAATATTTCAGCATATTCTGGGTTAGCAGAATAATGGCAAGACTGAAGACCTTCAGCCCAATTTTTGTAATCGTAAAATGCATGTTTAAAAAGCGGACGGTATCGTTGGCTTTCTGTCAAAAATTTAGTGTGATCCTTAAATGATTCTTCTACAGACTCGTATACTCTAAAGCAAGATTTTATCCTCTGACCATCTCTATCTAAATCATCGTCATATTCAAAATGAATCATTCCATCCCAACTTGATTTACATTTTATTCCAAAATGGTTGTTGGTAGATTTTGCTAGATTACTATTACCAGTATTAGACTCACAGATGGCTTGAGCTAAAGTTATACTGGCAGGAATTCCACTGACCCTCATTTCTTCTACTGCAAGGTACCAATGTGCATCCACGTATTGCTCGATAGACATGAATTCTGTTGCTTTCATTGGACATAAAAACAAAAGAAGGAAAACTAGATTAAAAAAGTTATTACGCTCGTACATATTCATTATTAATGTTTAGCCCATGCTGAGTAGACATGGAAGAGCGTTTATTTCATAGGTTTTAATTAATATAAGGCAAGACTACAGAAAATGATATATACAAATTTTGTTAATGTGACTTGAAATGGTGTTTTTCTTGATTTTACCTTTAAGCCTAAGGAAACTTAGGAATACATTTTGGTGTTATAATCTCAACAAGGCATTGTTTCTGTGAGAATACGGTTGTGCTTTTGTGACATTTTACATATTAAATAAGTAAATATATTTTTACTTTTGCAAAAATTACTTTTTACTAAACACTAAGTTTATGGCTAATAAGACTGATAAAACACGATATACTGACGATGAATTGAAAGAATTTCAAGCACTCATTGAAGGCAAATTAAATCATGCAAAAGAGCAATTTGTATTTTATAAGAATCAATTGAAGGAAATTTCTGAAGGAGAAGAAGCCAAACTTAAAGGTTTAGATGACGGAATTAGCACCACCGAAAACGAAAGAATATCTACCTTAGCAGGGAGAACTAAAAAGCACATTCAACATCTTGAAAATGCTCTTTTAAGGATTCAAAATAAAGTTTACGGGATATGTAGAGAAACAGGCAAACTCATCTCAAAAGAAAGATTAAAAGCTGTTCCTCATGCTACCTTAAGTATTGAAGCAAAACAAAAAAGATAAATTCTTAATTGAGCCAAAGCACTAAAGTATTCCTAATTGTATTTATAGTTATTTTACTAGATCAAATCTTAAAGATCTGGGTAAAACTAAACATGGAAATGCATCAAGAAATTTCCATCCTTGGATTAGCACAAGCAAAATTACATTTTATGGAAAACCCAGGTATGGCTATGGGGCTTTCTTTGGGAGATGAATCTGATGAAAAAAACTTTGGCAAGCTTTTCTTAAGCCTCTTCCGAATTGCTGCAGCAAGTGGGCTAGTATACTTCATTAAATATCTCATCAAAAACAAAGCTTCTCTAAGTATGCTTATTTGTTTTGGGCTTATTTTAGGAGGAGCAATAGGTAACATTATTGATTGCACATTCTATGGGATGATCTTTTCAGAAAGTCCTTTTCATGGAGGAAAGGCAAGTTTGTTTCCTAGTGAAGGAGGTTACAGCGGATTCCTTTATGGAAGTGTGGTGGACATGCTTCACTTTCCAATTTTTACAGGGAGATACCCTAGTTGGTTTCCCTTCTTTTCTAACAAAGCATTTGTATTTTTGAGCCCAGTCTTTAATATTGCAGATCTAGCTATTACTATTGGTGTCGCTAACACTATTATTTTTCACCGCAATTTTTTCAAACGTGTGGAAGATAAAGAAGAAGAGGAGGAGGTAGAAAATGTAAATGAAGATTCTGAAATAGAAAAGAATACTGATTAAGCTGCATCTTCTTGATGGAATGCATCAATTGCCTTTACTGCATTTGCGATTTTTGAATAGTCAAGGCTATAATGAATAAATTTACCATCTCTGTGAGTTTTTACCAAGCCTGCCATTCTTAAGATTCTTAAATGTTGAGAGGTAATAGACTGCTCTAGGTTTAGCGTATTGTAGATCTTATTTACGTTAATTTTATCGTTTTGATCGATAAATTCTAAGATTTGCATTCTGAGAGGGTGAGCCAATGCTCTTAGTATTTCACTTGATTCATGTAATTTATCAGCGTTAATACTGGCATTCCCGTTTCTCATTGTGTCGCTTTTGTTTTGAATCTTCCTATAAAATGGATATATATGATTCGCAAATATGCGTTTTTATTTCATCTTTTCAAAAGGTTTAAAGAAAAAATGCCGTATACAAACGTAATGTATACAGCATTTTTCCTAAAGTGTAATTTAAATCTATGTTCTTATTTTAATTTGGTTTATCTGTTACGAAGCTAACTCTTCTACCAATCTAGAGATTTGATTCAACCTTTCCTTATCCAAAGAATAGTAGATGAATTTTCCTTCTCTATCGGTTTTAACAACACCTGCTCTACGTAGTATAGCTAAATGTTGAGATGCTACCGATTGTTCTAATCTTAATTTGATGTAGATGTCAGTAACAGTCATTCTTCCATGTTCCTCCAACAGGTCGATGATGTTTTGTCTCAATTTGTGATTTACAGCTCTTAAAACTAATACTGCCTTTCTCAATTCAGTGTAGTCTAACTCAATGTCACTGCTTCCACTTTTAAGAATTACAGTTTCATTCTTTTGCTTACTCATAATATGAAATATTTTATATTGTTAGTATTACCTTCGATTAAACCATAATCATACCAAAATATTATAATACGATTTATCTAAATGTATAAGGTAATTGAGTATGAATGTAAAATACAAAAACGCATTTAAAAATAAAAGAATTTTAGTATGTGTTTTTTTAAGATATGTAAGACTTGTGTTGTGCAAATTTCAACTACAAACTGACGTGAAGAATGTCAAAAAATGGGCTTAGCTTTAGTAATATTTGGCGGCTTTAAATAGATGGGTACTGAATAGGCTAAGTCGTCAAAATCCTTGGCTAAAAACTTTTCATTCGCCAATTGGATTTGATGCGCAGCAGAACATGGATAGTCAAAAATTCTATCGTTGCTTTTTAGTTGATCTTTCATTTTGAAAGCTCCATTTCCGAAAAAGGCTATTTTTTTCTTTTGCTCCGAATATGATCTATCATTCAACACTAAAGATTGAAGTGGCGAAAGGCTGTTTAATTGATTATTGAATGTTTCAGTGTAGACTTCATTCCTCCTAGCATCTAACATAGGTACATATAAGTCAAATGCTTCATGTGTTTGTATAAATGAAGATGTCATGGCTTTTAGCGTAGGGATGGTGATAAGAGGTATTTTTAAGGCATAGCACATTCCTTTTGCTATAGCGAATGAAACCCTTAAGCCAGTATAAGACCCCGGACCTGCACTAATGGACACAGCAGTTAGCTCATCTATTTTTGCATTTACTGTCTCAAGGCAGTCATTTATATGCACCGTCATTAAAGCAGAATGCACAAAGCCTTCATGGTTTTCTATAAGTGCAGCCATTTCTCCATTAACAGAAATACATGTTGAGCAAGTGCTTGTGCTACTTTCTAAATGTAGTATCATAGATTCCATACTCAAAGTTATTTATTTCCTCTTTTAAGTCTTGCACTTTTAGTAATTTTACGTAAACGAAAAATAAGATCATGTCATTCGAAGTAGAAGGTAAATTGCACAAAAAATTTGACACCGAAAAAAAGAGCGAAAAATTTCAAGCGAGAGATTTCGTTATCGAAGTTCCTAGTCAATACCCACAAATGATAAAATTTCAATTGGTTCAAGACCGTTGTGAAATTATTGACCATTTTCAAGAAGGAGAAGACGTTAAAGTTTTCTTTGACCTTAGAGGAAGAGAATGGGAAGGAAGGTACTTTACTAATTTGAATGCATGGAAGCTTGAAAAAGCAGGTCAAACAGCGACAGCTCCTGCAGCTGGCGCAGAAAGCTTTCCAACATTAAATGACGAACCTTCTAACAAAGCTGAGGACGATCTCCCTTTTTAAAAGAATTCTAGCATAACACAATAAATGTGCATTGCTAACTATTTAAATAGCTAATGAATTTGTCTAAGTACATACTAGCTACTCTGTTGCTATTAATGGCTGTAGAATTCAATGCCCAAGTCTTAACTGGTTTCAGCACTAAATGGAGCGATGAATTTACAGAATGGGATTTGTACACTGATGATGAAGAAGTTGTTGGTGAGGTTAATATGACTTGGCAATTTCAAATGGACTGGACCAAGTGGAATTTTCAATTAGAGGATGTAAGGGGACAAATTGTAAAACCTTGGGCTAACGACAAAAGCAATTGGGAAGTTCGGACTTTTGGCGACATCATTACTTGCAGAACTGCATGGAAAGACGATCTCTCAGAATGGAAAATCACTGATAATGACATTACACTAGTACTCCGAACTAAATTCAGTAATGATCCAAATGAATGGGTACTAAGAGATCAAAACCATGGATTCTTTGCCATTTATACCACTTACGAAAATGATCCAAGAGATTGGGTTATTTTAGACGAATTAGATGAAGAGGTATCTTTAAGCATGAAAATGGCATTAGTTTTTCTTGCGATATATCATAGCTTACCTATTGATTAGCCACCTACACGTTTTAGAAATTTCCTACTGATATCTTATATCATCAACATCGAGAAATAAAGTTCCTGCACAATCTCGATTGAGTGTCCAATTCAAGTCAATGGCTTTTGGAAAGTCTTCTTCTTCCCAAATAAGTTCAAAATCCTCTGGGAAGGTTTCAATTCTATACCTTGAAGAATCATTTTCAATTTCCACTATCCAGCCTCCACAACATGGGCAAAGAGCAAAATCAGGCATGATAAGCATTGCAGTGGACTCATATACAATACCATCGTCATCGTCATTACAAGAACTTCCAATCAAGAAAAATCCTATTAGGGCAATAGAAATAAGCGTTCGACTAATTATCATTTTTTTCATAACATGCTTTATATACATAGACATCATTCAAAATTAAAAAGGTTTGCCCTACTTCAAGCAAAAGGCTTCTATAATCTGTTTTGAAAGAGTTTTCTTCTACCCTTTTGCAGAGTATCTTATTCTATATATCTAATGTCATCCACATCGATGTACAAAATACCTTGACAATCCCGATTAAGGGTCCAATTTATTTCAATTTCTCTAGGCAATTCATCTGAATTAACTTCAAAGTCTTCAGGAAACACTTCTATCCTATAATCTATTAGTGTGTCTTCAAGTTTCACTATCCAAGATCCACAACATATACAACGGCTAGCATCAAAACCAAACAATACCCCCATAGATTCATACTCAATCACTTGGGCGCGCGATTCATCGTCCTTATTGCAAGAAGAAATAGAAGTACCTATTATTAATAAAACACTTATAAAAAGAAAATTTTTGAAAAGATTTAGCCTATCCATTTGAATCTTTATTGTTAAAGACAGCATAGCTTTTTGAAAAGGTTGGGTTATGTTTAAAATAATTAGCCTTTCGGCAAATATGAATGGTTGTAAATAACCAATTACCGAAAGGCCAAGGTTAAAGAGGAGACTTTATCCAATTGCTTCCAAGATCTGTTCTGCGTGCGTTTTAGTCTTTACTTTAGTGAAAATCTTACTGATTTTTCCTTTTTCATCAATAATGAAGGTTGTTCTGTAAACTCCATCATAATTTTTACCCATAAAGCTCTTAGGGCCCCAAACTTTGTAAGCATTTATTGTTTCCTTCTCTGTATCTGCCAATAATGGAAAAGGAAATTCAAATTTATCGATAAAATTCTGGTGCTTTTTAGCGGTATCTGGACTTACACCAAGCAATTCAAATCCTTTTTTCTTTAAGACAGAAAAATTATCTCTCAAATTGCAAGCGGCAGCTGTACAACCAGGAGTGTTATCTTTTGGGTAAAAAAATAAAATTAGTTTTTTACCTTTATAGTCTGATAATGAAATAGACTCACCCTTCTCATTTACACCCTTAAAATCAGGTGCCTTTGTTCCTTCTTGTAATGTTGTCATTATTTTATTGATTTTGATATATATTAAAGGAATTATGTTATTAATTGTTTAAAAAAAATGAATTCATTATACCTTTAAAAGGTATAATCGTCTATACAAAAATCTTAATCATGAAAAAATTAGCTTTTAGTGCATTTGGATATTCATTCCTTGCCCTTGCGTTTATGTTTTTTTCTACCTGTTCTAGGAATCCAGTTACGGGTAAAAAACAAGTAGTTTTAATGTCTGAAGCACAAGAAATTCAACTTGGAGCTACAAACGACCCTTCAATAGTTGCCAGTTTTGGTAAATATGAAGACAAAAAAATTCAAGATTTTATAAATGCAAAAGGACAGCAGATGGTAAAAGTATCGCATCGTCCTAATCTTAAATTTGAATTCAAAGTATTAGACTCTCCTGTTGTTAATGCTTTTGCTTTACCTGGGGGCTATGTATATTTCACAAGAGGCATCTTAGCTCATTTTAATAATGAAGCAGAATTTGCTGGTGTCCTAGGTCATGAAATCGGACACGTTACAGCTAGACATGGTGTAACTCAGATGACTAAACAAACTTTAACCCAATTGGGTTTTGTAGTGGGCGTAATTGCTTCTAAAGAATTCAGACAATTTGCTGATGTAGCTTCTCAAGGCATGCAATTGCTTTTTATGAAGTTCAGTAGATCTGATGAAAGTCAATCTGACGAATTAGGTGTAGATTACTCTACTAAAATTGGTTATGATGCTCATGAGATGGCTGACTTCTTCAATACACTCAGAAGAATGCGAGACAATAGTGGACAACAGATTCCTGAGTTCATGTCTACTCATCCTGATCCAGGAAATAGATTCAACAGGGTACATGAACTAAGTGATGCTGCTCAGAAAAAAGCTGTTAGAAAAAACTTTAAAGTCAATAGAGCTGAATATTTGAGGTTGATAGATGGCATTATCTATGGGGAAGATCCTAAGCAAGGGTACGTGGAAAGCAATGTTTTTTATCATCCAGAATTAAAATTCAAATACCCTGTTCCTAGTGGTTGGAGAACGGCTAATTCTCCACTGCAAGTTCAACATGCTCCACAAGATGGAAAAGCTTTGGTTATTTTTTCTGCAGGTGATGGAAGCGTTTCTTTAGAAAAGACCGCTCAATCGATTGTAGAAAAATTTAAACTCAATGTCATCAATGATAAGAAAGAAACCGTTAATGGATTGCCTGCAATAGCATTTATTGCAGACCAAACCAATGAGCAGAATGGGCAAGTTATCAGAATAATGACTTACATCATTAAGTATGGAAAAATTAATTATATTTTTCATGGCATGTCCGGACAAGCAGATTTTAATCAATTTACAAGATTATTTGAGAGCACTTTTAAAGGCTTTAGTAAATTAAGTGATCCATCTAAAATCAATGTAAAACCTGAAAGAATTAAAATTCAAACCATTAAAGCGGATGCTACTTTAAGCAATGCTTTAAAATCATTTAATATGCCTAGCAGTAGAATGCAGGAACTTTCTTTGATCAATGGTATGGAGTTAAATGAAACAGTAAAAAAAGGAGAGCTTATAAAAGTGATCAGCGATTTGAGGACGACAAACAATTAGTGCTTATTAATAAACTAAAAAGCCCAGCGGAATGAATCCGCTGGGCTTTTTTTTCTATTCATCATTCAGAAATTTTATATTTCTTTTTAACCCAGCATACTTAGTTCTTTTGACCGCTGATTTTTGAAAGACTTTTTGAAAGACCTCTTCTGTTATTTCTTCCCATTCCTTTTTTGTCATTTCTAGTAAACTTGCAGCTGGTTCAAACTGTAGTTCATTGTGTTTTTTTGAAAACCTATTCCATGGGCAAACGTCTTGACAAATATCGCATCCAAACATCCAATTTTCAAATTGACCTTTGTAGGATTGAGGAATTTCATCTTTCAACTCAATAGTGAAATATGAAATGCATTTACTACCATCCAAAACATACCCTTCAGCCGGTATTGCATCGGTTGGACATGCATCAATGCACTTAGTGCAGGTTCCGCAATAATCTTTTATCGGCCCATCATATACAAGTTCCAAGTCAATAATCACTTCTGCTAGAAAAAAGAAAGAACCTCTTTTAGGATTAATCAGTAAGGTGTTTTTTCCTACCCAACCTATGCCCGAACGTTTAGCCCAATCTCTTTCAAGTACTGGAGCGGAGTCGACAAATACTCTTCCATCTATGCCCCCAATGTTTTCTTGAATTGCATTAAAAAGGGTTTTCAATTTATCTTTTAGAACAAAGTGATAGTCTTTGCCATATGCATACTTAGCTAACTTCGGAGCTGTCTGATCTTGTTGTTTCTTTTCAGGAAAATAATTATACATCAAACTGATGACGGATTTTGCACCTGGCACTAACTTGCATGGATCTACTCTCAGGTCAAAATGATTTTCCATGTAAGACATCTTACCATGATAATCCTTATTTAGCCATTGTTCGAGACGTTTGGCTTCTTCTTCCATTTGTTCGGCTTTTGAGATGCCTACAAATTCGAAGCCTAAGCTATATGCTTCTTCTTTAATAAATTTTGTTCTTGAAAATAAGTCCATTTAGTTAAGTAAATCTACTAGGTCAATCTGAGCAGATGAAAGAGTAAACCTAATAAAATTTAAAATGAAAATGTACGCTTGTTAAAGAATATGCCACGCTTATTAAGGTTCTTGTCCCGAAATGATGGAAGCATCCTTATATGAAGTGATTTATTAATTCACTTTAAATTTAAATTATGAAAATTTTTAAAAACTTATTTTACTTAAGTTGTTGTTGCTTTATTCTTTTTGCTTTTCAAAATTGTAACAAGGATGAAACTGAACTCATTGAACAACAAGAATTAGCTCAATCATCAGACAGTAATACTAACATTGGCTTTAGAACAAATGGCGCTTGTTGGGAAATGATGAATGATATCAGTTATGGCTTTGGGCATGAATGTGCTTCAAATTCAGCACAACTCGTTGAGGAAGCTCTAAACAATTACGTGAGTAATCCTAATGACGAGACAGTTTACAATGCGATGTTTGCACAAATCGGATATTTCCTTCATTTGTTGACATGTGATAATGAGTACGAATGCTATAACTGTGAGGACTATTTAGCTCTTGCTTATTCATTTGCCCAATGTTTAGAAGAGGAGGAATCCGAATTTGCTGGATGGTTAGATTCTATTATAGGCACATTGGAAGATAAATGCTCCTCTTGTGTTGATGATCCTTGTTGTGATGAGGTTTCTTTAAATGTAAGTTCTGTTCCACATCCTACAAAGGAAGATTGTTGTTTAGTAAGCTTTGGATTAGATGATCCAAGCTCCTGTACAGAGGGATTGATATTCTTAAAATTTCTGAGAACTGGTGCTCAAGTTCCTTGGAATAATATTTCAAACACATTTACACATTGCAAAGAGGCAGGGCCTGTACAAGTATTAGTAGATGGTTGTTTAATTGAAGAGATCATCTACACTTCGGATTGTGAACCAGCGGAATGTTGTGATGATGGACTCATTATTACACAAGAGCCTCATCCTACAAACGAGGGATGTTGTTACGTTTATGTAACAGATCCATGTGAAGATGAATTTACTGTCATCGAAACTGACGCCAATGGCAATACTCAAACTTCAACTTATACAAAAAGTAGAACTTTGTTTCTGTGTCAAGGTGAAACTTTGCAAGTTACAGATGATCAGTGTTTTTTCGATTCTGGAATCATAGAAAGTAACTGTGAAGAATGCTGCGAGGATACTGATCTAATTGTAAATGTTGAGGAAAAAGGAGCATGTTGTGTTGCATCATTCACCTTATCAGGATGTGATGATGGGTGGATGTTGGATCGTCCATTTTTACAAAACCCTATCCCAATTAGTGGGGTCCATTTTGAGTTCGATATTTGTTTCCAATTTCAAGGTGTTAGGATCTTTAATAAAAATTGTCCTGGAATTGATAGTGGAATGATTACGAATACTAGCTGCCAACCATAATTTAAAGTGTTTGTTAGAGGCTGTCATCAGTTATTTGGCAGCCTCTTTTTTATTCACTTATTTAAGGTTATCGATCACTTGTTAAGTGAATATTCAATTAAAGTCACGTAATGAAACATTCTAATCTTTTAATATTGAAAAATAAATTTATACACTTTATAAAAACTAAAAAAATGAACTTTATTAAAAAATTTACGCTAATCCTAGCCTGTTGTGGTTTCATCTTTTGTCTTCAAAATTGTCAGAAGGAGGAAGTAGTGATTGAAGAAAAAATAGAACTTACTGAAGAAATGGACATCATGAATGATGCAGAATTCAAAGCATTATTAGAAGGCGGTGAGGCCATTAAAGAAGGAGATTTAATTTTGTACAGGACAGATGGAGAGTGTTGCGAAAATGTTTCTTTAACTGTTGAGTATACTCAAACTTCGAGTGGTAACCCAGAATGTTGTGCTGTCAAAGTAAGTCTCAATGATCCTGAAGGATGCACAGATGGTAAACTACTAATGACATTTGCAAATTTTCCTAATTTTCCACCTCAAGTTCGAAACAATGTAATTAACATTCCTGCACTTTGTCCTTGGTTTGGTGACATTATTGTGAGTGTTGCAGATTGCCCTTCTGTAAGTCAAACCATTTCTGCAGCGGATTGTAATAAAGATGCTTGTTGTTTTGAGAGTTTTGATGTGAGTCAAGAAGAAGATCCTAACAATCCGGGTTGTTGTTTAGTAACTGTGGTTGATCCATGTGGAGATGAGTTGGCCATTAATGGTCAAGGCCCAAATGGCCCTTTCTTTAAACTAGCAACTGGAGGCTCATATACATTCAGTTTATGTGAAGGAGAAGAATTTCAAGTAGAGGATCAAGATGGTTGTGTTGAATCTACAGATTGGATGGCCGGTGATTGCACAGACTGTTGCGATTCAGAAGTTGAAATTTGGCAATCAAACACAGGAACAAAAGATTGCAGAATTTATATTAATATTGAAGGTTGCATAGAAGGATTTCATTTTGAACATAAATGGGGAGCTTCAGGTCCTTTGCAAGGAAATTTCAATTTTTTCGACCTTAATGATAATGACTTTATTAGAGTATTCAATGATGATTGTGGTTATGATACAGGTTGGATTGGATGCAATTAAAAATACACTTTGATTTTTCTATGGAGGCCTCTTTTTTTGAGGCCTCTTTTTTATTCCTCTTTAATCTTCTAATTTACCTTTATGAATGGCCATTATATTTGGAGAGCTAAGACACAATCTGTAATCTAGCAAATTTCAACATAATCCTTCTTTCGGGACTATCTATTTGAGAAAAATTTATCGTAGCAATTCTATTTTCAACACCCCCATCTATTTTTACGATTTTACCTTTCCCAAATTTCAAATGTAGGACTTCCATGCCTTCTTTAATTTCACTACTAGGACTAGGTTGAAAATCCTTAGGATCTATCATCAAAGCAGGGGCTGCTCTTTTATTGGATTTAAAGTTTCCCGAAACTCCTGCTCTACTAGGCTCACTTAATCTACGCCCACTAATCACAGCTGTACTTTCGATGTGGTTTAAACTGATCTCTTCCAAAAATCTAGAGGGTGGATTATACCGCATTTTACCATGTTGAATTCTAGACTTTGCAAATGATAAAGTCAAAAATTGCTCTGCTCTTGTTATTGCTACATAAAACAAGCGTCGCTCTTCATCGATTGCATCTGGAGAGTCCATCGACATAAATGATGGAAACAGGTTTTCTTCTAAACCAGTTAGTAAGATGGATTTAAATTCTAATCCCTTAGCAGCATGCACGGACATCAAAGTTACAAATTCTTTATCTCCTTTGTCTTCATCTTGATCCGTATAAAGGGCAATGGTTTGTAAAAAACTTGCAAGACTTTTATCTTCTAAACCAACAACCTCTTCATCACTGTCAACAAAATCCTTGACGCCATCTAAAAGTGAATTCATGTTCTCTAACCTATTCACTCCTTCTACGCTGGAATCACCTTTGAGTGCATCCGTTACTCCTGATTTTTTAGAGATGACTGATGCTGCATCATAGGCATTTGCTGTTTCACAAACCCTTTGGAAAGATCTAATCATTTTTACAAACTCTCCTAAAGATTTAGTAGCTTTTGCCGGTAATGGAACTTTGCCTAAACTGTCCCATAAACTCATTCCGTTTTCACTTGCGAATGCAATAATTTTATCAATGCTCGATTTACCTATACCTCTCTTTGGGAAATTTACCACTCTTTTAAATGCTTCTTCATCATTCGGATTAACAACTACTCTCATGTATCCTAATAGATCTTTAACTTCCTTTCTTTGGTAAAAAGATTGGCCTCCAAATATTTTATACGCCACATTTTGTCTACGTAAATATTCTTCAATAATCCTAGACTGGGCATTGGTTCTGTACAATACTGCAATTTCCGAATTGGATAAGTGATATCTGTTTTTATGTTCTATAATGGTGTCGGCTACTCGGCGTCCTTCTTCAGTATCCGAAATTGCTTTAATAACTTTAATTTTATGCCCTTCGCCTTTATCTGACCAGATTTTCTTCTGGATTTGTTTTCTGTTTTTTGTAATAACTTCATTAGCAGCTTGAACAATGTGATCAGTTGATCTGTAGTTTTGTTCTAGCTTAAAAATTTTGATGCCTTTAGATTTATAATCTTTCTCGAAGTCTAAAATATTTTCTATGGTTGCGCCTCTGAATGCATAAATACTCTGCGCATCATCTCCTACGACACAGATGTTGTTTGGGCTTCCTTCATACTCAACCAGCTTTTTCACTATTTGATATTGCAATTGATTGGTATCTTGAAACTCATCGACCAAAACATACTTGAATTTTTGTTGGTATTTTTCTTTTACGTTGTCAGGGTTTTGATCCAAAAGTTCATATAGTTTAAAAAGCAGATCATCAAAATCCATTGCTCCCGCGCTCTTGCATCTTGCAGCATATCGTTTATAGATTTCGGCAAGCATGGGCCTAGCGTTCATTCTATCCTGGAGCAGCCATTCTTCATTGTTAGCATAAGCTTGTGGAGAAAGTAATTTACTTTTAGCCGAAGATATTCTAGATCTTATCGCATTAGAATTATATTTTTTTGTGTCGAGTCCCATTCCTCTTATGATGTTTCCGATCAAAGATTTAGAATCATCAGAATCATAAATCGTAAAATTTGAGGTGTATCCGATTTTTTCTGCTTCAACTCTTAAGATTCTTGAAAAAATTGAGTGAAAAGTTCCTGCCCACACTTTGTTAGCTTTATCTCCAACTACAGTTGCAATTCTTTTTTTCATTTCCTTTGCCGCTTTATTGGTAAAGGTGAGGGTAAGTATTTCCCAAGGAGCTGCACCTTGTTCTATTAGATGAGCTATTCTATAAGTCAAAACTCTTGTCTTTCCAGAACCTGGCCCTGCAACAACTAAAACGGGTCCATCGGTATTAGTTACTGCTTTTCTTTGCACCTCATTAAGTTCGTTCAAATAGGACATAATATATTATTGTTGGATGATGGAATTGGTTGGATGTTTATACTTAAGGTAGTCTCTTTTGGCTTTACTTCACAAGTTCTTCCCAATATTCTGCAGCACGTCTAGTGTGAGGAATAACAATGGAACCACCTACAAGATTTGCGATTGCAAAGACTTCGTATACTTCCTCTGTGTTTACCTTATTATCATAACATTTTCCTAAATGGTATTTGATGCAATCATCGCATCTAAGAACCATAGAGGCTATTAAACCTAATAGCTCTTTAGTCTTTACTGGGAGTGCGCCTTCTTGATAAGCATTGGTATCTAAATTAAAAAAGCGTTTCAATACTTTATTGTCTTTGCCTAGGATGACCTCATTCATCTTAGCTCTATACTCATTAAATTCTTTTATTTGAGACATGCTTGATTCTTTTTGTCGATTGGAATTTATCAATCGTGTTTTCTAATGTATTCAATCTTGATAAACAGCTTCAATTTAATGACTTAAACTTCGTTTGTATTTCTATTCCTCCAAACACTTAGTACCATTCTGAATGGAAAGATGATGGAAATAATTACTGAGCCTACTCCGAATAAGAGCATTTCGCTATGTAAATAATTATTCATGCTTTGCTGCTTCTCGAGGTTTAAATTAGGCATAAATTTATCGAAATTTTCTTCATCCATATAGGTTTGGAATCCGCTTAATTGTTCGATAAGTACAAATATAATAGGTATACTTATTAATACTATTCCAACTTTCAATTTTGTTTTATTTGCTAGTATGGTGTGTTTTAATAAAAACACGAATCTTGTAAGGGTGATGAATACAACTATAAATAAAATATTCTGCCAAAGAAAGGGATAGGCACTTAGGTTTTGGTGGATTGGAAAGATAACTGCAAAAACAACAATGGCCGTGAAGAGCCACCAAATAAGTTCAAGTTTTATGTTTATATTTTTTGATTTATTTGCATCTAGCATATGCCTTAAACAGATTTTTTTTGGCTTTGTTTATTTACAGATGTGAAGTTAAAACTTAATGGCTTATTAGATGAAGATGTTGCTTTTTCTTTTTGCGAGAAAAGGATAAAGGTTAATATGTCAATTTGATGATTAGTTGCTGTATTGATTTTTATTGAAACACAAAATGAACAAAAGTTTTTGCAAAAGGTTGATGTGGTGATGTGTTCATTAGTTTCTATGTTTATTTTTATTGAAACACAAAGTCACAAAGTCCACAAAGTTTTTTTCTTGATGCTTTCCGAAGGACCAAATGTCCAGTGGACATTTGATGTGGGAACCTCGAGCCTGCGAGAGG
>CALDYJ010000086.1 GCA_937941095.1 uncultured Saprospiraceae bacterium
TATAGACAATCAACTTCAATTAAAACACCTTTCGGATAAATTTTTAGCTTTAACCTTTCAAGAAAAGCATCAAGCCATTGTTGTTTTTCCTCAATGTCCAAAAGAAGATTATTGGGTCAATCAAAAAGATTTTCAAGTAAATTCAAAAGGAGCTCCAACTCCTTCTATGAATAAGGTCATTAAATTAATGAACCTTCTGATAAATCAAAGACCTGTTGACAAAAGTAAAATTTATGTCGCAGGACTTTCCATGGGAGGCATGGGAACGCTTGATTTATTGAGTCGAAAACCCGATTGGTTTGCAGCAGCTGTATCCATCTGCGGAGCAGGAGATAAAGATGTAATCAATGCATACAAAGACATCCCCTTAGTACTATGCCATGGCAAAAAAGATGAAGTCGTGCCTTATGAAAAATCACTTGAGATTTACGAGGCCCTGCAGAAAACATCAAATAAAAGCATCCTTAAAACTTATCCAAAGGCAGGACATTTGGTTTGGGATCTTGCCTTCGAAGGAGATGACTTATTAAATTGGCTAATGTCCCATAAAAAATAAGCACCTTTAATTGTTTAACAGCTTTAGCAACAGTATATTTATAAAAAATTGTCATGTCTAAAATATCACCAGCCACCATCAAATTTCTCAAAGACATTAGTAAGAATAATCACAAAGAGTGGTTTGAAAAAAACAAGCCGAGGTATGAAGCTGCTTACCAAGAGCTTTATGATTTTGGAATGGTCATCCAAACAGAGATGATGAAACATGACAATATTGTCGAAGTTGGTCCAAAAAAGATGATCAAAAGAATCTATCGAGATGTACGTTTCTCCAAGGATAAAACGCCGTATAAATCTTACATCATGGGAGGCTTAGCTAGAGATACTGCTCACAACAGAGGTGGTTACTATTTTAAAGTAGAACCTGGAAAATCACATTTTGGAGGAGGTTTTTATTCTCCAGATCCTAAAGACTTGAAACTTATCAGAACTCATATCGCTCAAGACGATAAGCCTCTACGTAAAATTTTAAAATCTGCAAAATGGAAGAATACTTTTGGAGAATTAAAAGGCGCTCAAGTTAAAACTTCTCCAAAAGGATTTGATAAAGATCATCCAGCCATCGACTTATTAAAGTACAAACAATTTTACGGCATGCGTTTGTTTTCTGAAAAGGAAGTAACTTCTCCAAATTTTTATAAAGAGGTGGTGAAGACATGGAAGAATTTAAGACCTTGGTTTGATTACATGTCGGATATTCTTACGCATGACACGAATGGGCTTCCGCTTTATTAGTTTCTATTCCTTTACGGATTATTAATCAAAGACTTATTATTTTCTGTCTTCTTTCAATTGCTGAAAAGAACTATAACCGACTGATTTTTTGCCTTTGCAAAAATAAATATCTTGTAGACATCTAAAAGAGTAAATAATGAGGGTAGTCTAGGCTTACAAAAGGCCGTTTCCCTTTGTTTTTATTCATGATTATTTGGCTTTTTATTTGGCTTTCTCCCATGTGATTGAAAAGGTCTGCTTTCCTGATCTTTTGCAAAAACTGTTGTTCCTTTTCGAAGTATTCCTTTTCAATTATTAATTATTTTTTGATTTAGATAGAATTTAAATTCTTTTCTTAAGCTTATTTCATTTTAAAGATTTATTATTTGCTTTGTTCTTTTCCATTGCTGAAAAGAACTATGAACGACCGATTTTTTGCCTTTGCAAAAATAAAAGTCTAGTAGACATTTAAGGAAGTGAACCGCTAGGCTAGCTAGCTTTTTTCTTTAAATTTACTTGTACTATTTTCAATTTAACACTTCTTCTTAGACTATATTTATTTTCTTATTTGTGTGATGTACTTTTTGTCATTGCTACAAAAAGTACCAAAAAAATCTAGACTTTCCAAAGGCCGCTTTCTTTGCTTATACTTCCTGTTTTCTTATGCTCTCTTTTAGCTTTAGTGATTGAAAAATCCTGCTTCGTGGATCTTTTGGAAGATCCAAATTCTAAAAACATTTTACAATCGAAGCATTTTTATTCCACGAATTACTTTACATTCCCAAAATCTCCAAACCGCGACGGATTGTTCTTTAATGGCGTCTGGTGGAAAGTCAGTTTATCCAAAGTACTAGTAAACGCCAAACTAAAAGTCTTCAGTATTTGGAAAATTAGAAATAGAATCATGTTAAGAAAAAGGGATTCTAATATAACAAATCGGCCTTATTTATTAAGCCTATAAAATAAGGAGGCGATCAGCGAGAGGTAGAAAAGCGAAAACTGTAAGAGCTCGGAAAGAATAAAGAAAAATGACAAGTAAGCAAGGAGAAAAAACATAGAGAAAATGGAGAAAGCGAGTTTTTTCGCTTGAGCGAAAAGCCGAGATTATTTTAAGGCTTAAGAAATACAGACTAGATTTTTTTGCTTACTTTTTTTATCAATGAAAAAAAGTAAGAACACAAATAAAAAGTAAATATTCGTCCAAGAAGAAGTTTTCAAACTGAGAATGGTAGAAAAAATAAGCAAAATCCTCTATAACAAATCAGCCTTATTTATTAAGCTTATAAAATAAGGAGGCGATCAGCGGGAGGTAGAAAAGCGAAAACTGTAAGAGCTCGCAAAGAATAAGGCAAAAAGAAAAATGTCAGGTAAGCAAGGAGAAAAAACATAGAGAAAATGGAGAAAGCGAGTTTTTTCGCTTGCGCGAAAAGCCGAGATTATTTTAAGGCTCAAAAAATACAGACTAAATTACCCTAACGGTTCACTCCCTTAGATGTCTACTAGATAGCTATTTTTGCTAGCGCAAAAAATCCGTCGTTCATGATTCTTTTTCATCAATGGAAAAAGAATAGAACATAAGTAAGAAAAATAATTATATTCCAAGAAGAATGTTTTATAAAAAACGCCCTTTTCAAAATAAATCGAAAAGGGCTTTACATTATATCTAAAAAACGTATTATTCTATTTTAAACACCACTTCGCTACAAAACCTGCACTGTGTAATTCTGTTACAGCAAATACATCACTGGCAGCTCGATAGCCTATACCTATTCTTCCCTCTAAACCAAGTTCTAATCTTCCAAAAGTAATTATGGTAGCCCCGCCTTGAAGAAAAACTCTTTGATGCAATAAGTTTTTCATTTGGTGCTCTTCTCTAAAATCAATGTACTCAATTTGAGTAGACTCTCCCCCATCAGTCCCACTACCTTCCACGGTAGTTTCTTTTTTGTAGGCCCCCTCAAGCGTCATTCTTCCTGCAAAGGTCATTCCTAAGTTAGTACCTACTCCTCCATATAAATGAAGGAAAAGAAATTTCTGGTGATACAAAAGAGATGCATCTAAAGCAAGCTCATTGGAATAGCTAGAAAAGCGAATATTGTTGTAATCATTTACACCAGTATTATAGTAGAAGTTATAGTAGCTCGCATCGTTTCTATTAAACATAAAAGAAGCTCCTGTATTCAAGGAGATGTTTTTCAAAGATCTGAAAGGCTGAAGCGTTAATTCTGCTCGAATGGCTGGATTTTCACAAACCATAGAATAAATATCTTGAGACCTAAAGTTTACATCTTCAATGTCCGCTTCTATCCCATCTTTAGAAACACCAATAAAATAATCGGCCCCTATGTCTCTAATCATGTCTTCATCGTAGGTAGCGGAAAGCCCAAACTTTGTAATCTTCATTCCTGCAATCCTTGCTGAAGATTGTGCATATGAAAGGTAAGTAAATGAGAGTAATGTAAAAAAGAGTAATGCTTTTTTCATGTTTGATTGATTTGTATTTTCGGATTCAATTGCAACAGCAATATCATCAAGCTTAAATAAAAACCAAAATTTTTAACTAGACCTTAATACTAAAAAGTGACTTTTAATGGCATTTTAACTTTTGCATAGGGCTTAAACTAAAGTGTCATTATGGTAAGGCATGCTTCTTTCAAAGTTTTACCATAGACGATGACCCCTTCTTCATGACCTGCCATGATGATTATTTTAGGAGAGTCTGGATTATCCTTAACTAATCTTATGAGTTCCTTGGCCATGGCAGGTGTACCATATGGAACTAGATCTGTTGTAGGCATTTCGTTGAGGTACTTGTCCCAAAGGTATTTGCTATGGATATGTACCACCACATTTGTATCTGGAGAAGCCTCATAAATCGCAGCATGACTTAAGGATTCTG
>CALDYJ010000087.1 GCA_937941095.1 uncultured Saprospiraceae bacterium
AACATACAGATAAGCATGTGCGCAGATGTCTATGACAATGCTCATATGGAACGAGTTAATGGAACAATAAAGAATGATTATTTAAATCGGTGGGATATAAAATCATTTCCAGAGTTAAGAAAAAGAATAAAACAAGCTGTAGAAAATTACAACAATAGGATACACGAAAGCTTGAATAAATTGACACCGAATGAATATGAGACTTATATCAAAACAGTACCAATGGAAAAAAGAAAACCTTTAAAGGTGTTTACAATAAATAAGCAAAATGATGACAATCCAGCTCAGCTAGAGCTTTTTAATGAGGTATTAATTAAATAATTCTGTCAACCTATATTAGGCATACACAGTTGATGATTGTTAGCTGTTAGCTAAATATGAAGGACTCAGGACCATAGACCATAGTCCTTGTTGCAGTAAATGTAAAATCGAAAAATGTAAGACTGAAAAAATTTAAAGTTTAGATACCTGATTTAAAACTGATAATTTCTCATTTAAAATGAAGCACTTTAAACTTTTACATTTAATATTTTGCTGTTTTTCGGTTTGGTGACAGCACCATAAACCATACACTACAAAGTATTAATATACTCTTCCAGTTTAACTTCTCTGCTTAATTTGAGCTTTTGCTTAATTCTATACCTTGCAATATCAATGCTGGTACTTTTTACATTTAACAGCAAAGCAATTTCCTTTTTGGTTAGTTGAATTTTAATGAAAGCACAATGTCTTTGATCATTTTTATTTAGCTCGGGGTGAACTTTTAATAACTTTTTAAAGAAAACAGGATTTATTTGATTGTAGACATATTGAAAAGAAGACCAATTACTATTTTTTTCTACGTCAGATGCAATTAGTTTTAGTAATTTGTTTGCTTCTGCTTGCACTTCTTTTATTTCAGATTCTTTCCTTCTTTTCAAATAGGATTCAATTTTAGACAACAAAAGATTTTTATTATCTAAAGCCATTGTCTGAGTCGTCAATTCTCTTTGAAAATTATTTAATTGGTTTACCTTTTTTTGATTATCGATGTACTTAGTTATTTCAAATGCACAAATAAAGAAAAAGCGCTCTTTATTTAAAGTTTCGAAACGAGCTCCTTCAATTTTAAGCCAAACAATTTTGCCGTTTTTACAAACAAATCTTTGCTCTATTGTTTTTAATTTACCTTCTTTGTCAATTTCTTCTCTATTCTTAATTTGTAAATCTTCTGGTAGAATAAATTCATCTGGATGCTTACCTTCCATTTCAAATGGACGATAACCCAATAGACTTGCAATATTTTTATTTGCTTTTTTTATTATCTTATTTTCATCGCATAGTAAAAGATGACCTAGATCCAATTTGAATATGGATTCAATTTGGGAAGAATTAGAAAATATCTCTCTTTGAAGTTTTTTAATTAAATCTAAGTTTTCAAAACTTGCCATTAAAACTGGATTCCGTGTTCTTCCTTTCCATAAAGAAACGTTTACTTTAACCCAAATCTTCGATCCATCTTTTTTGATGTATCTTTTTTGAAAAGATTCTGATGATGATGATCCATACTGAACTGCTAGTAACTTATTGTCATAAGTGTCTATAAATGCCGGATCTGAGATTTGTTTGTAATAGACTTCACCGATGATTTCTTCTTGAGTATATCCAAATAACTTAGCCAGACTTTTGCTCATGTAAATGATCAGTCCATACTTATTTGTAAAACTTACTTTTAAGTCGAACTGATCTAAAACTTTAAAGGTATCAAGGAGGCTCAAATTATCATCAGGTCCTATCCTTTGTGGTTCTTCATAGCTATTGTGCACATGCACCAATAGCAAGGTGGTGTTCTGATCAGGCCTATTTATTTTTTTTACTGAGGCATGGTATTGTACATTGTTTTCAGATTCATTATTTATGAAAGCTATCACAGTATTTGATTCATGCGATTTAATGTTTTCAGAAATAATGTTTTGAAAAAAAGCTATGGACTTTTTTGTGACAAAATTCGAAATATTTGAGCCTTGGATGATGTTTTGATTGTTCAACAGCTTTTTAAAAACTTCGCTAAAAGCCAAGAGTTCTAAGGAGCTGTTTAATAAAAATACAGGAATTTCTAAATAAGGCAAAAGATCCATTTCTAGACCAATGCTTTTATTCCTTGGGGAATGATTTGACATTAAAAAGTATTTCACAATAGAATGAGGACAAAAAACTAAGCTTATAGTTGATTTATCAACTATAAATATACAAAAACATTACATTATGTCAATAAACGCTACAAACACATTACACAATACGAAGAAATGTGACATTGTAAAAGAATTTGCCAATATTGTTTTATGTTTAATTACAAGTGGGAATCCTGTTATAACCTCAAAAAATAACACGGATTAAGTACTAGTTTGTTTCTTACAAACTAGTACTACCTATTTTAGGCTTATCTATTCAGAACATATTGAATTGAGCAAATTTTCAGCCTTCCAGCTTTTGTTCAAAAAGCAATCTTAATCTCCATTCTTCCATTTAATTCTCATGCAGTCTTTTCCATTTAGCATGCGATTCATCATAGAATTGAGTAGTTTCTAAATGAGATAAGCTTAGTACCCAGAAAGGATCAATCTTGGAAAGGTCTCTTGTCTTAAAATTAAAACAATTTGTGGATTTATAAAATTAGATCATTAACTTAGTAATCCAAAGAGCCAATCAAACCTAAACAAAAACAACATGGAGCAATTCCTACAAAGGATTGGTATGCTATGCTTTCTTTTATTTGCTGTGCAAGCCTTATTGCATGCCCAAAATGAATTCCGAGCTTATTCAAATCAAGAAATCAACGATCAAATTATTTCTTCTATTGAAAATACTCAAAAAGTGTATGATTGGATAAATGCCGATAAAAATTTAAAAGCAAGTGCATTAATCCAAGCAGACTCTCTAGCTGTAATTGGATTTAAAGCGTCTGAAAAAATAAACTTTAGAAAAGATTTTCCAAAATTGAATTTTTCTTCCAATGCATGGAGCAATACCAGAGAAAAATTAATTGACGAAATCTTTAAAAGAACAAAAGAAAAATATGGTGAGCGAATTAACAAAATAGATCTTTTGCCGAAAGGTATAAAAGAAAATGAGGCTCACTTTTACATCAAACTTTGGGATCCAGAAATCATTGACTATGTACAAAATCTTCCTCATGTCAGGTATTTAGAGCCATGTAATTATACGCTTGCTTTAGATAATAATAGAAGTGGTGAAGGCTGTGGAGACTATAGTGCAGTTTTAGATCCAATAGATTATAATGCTTTAAACCCAAATTCAATTCAAAGTTGGCATCACAAAGAACATAACATTGATACCGCTTGGACAAAATGCAAAAAAGGTGAAGGAATATGGATTGCAGTTATGGATACAGGCTTGTCTGATGAAAACCCTAAATTCAATTTAGAATTTGATGAAGGCGATTCTAATGGGAGATTCTTAGAAAAAAAAGGATTCTATCCTCCATCTAATCCAGATGGTTGGATTGATCAATGTGGCCATGGTACTGCAATGTCTGGATTAGCGGTGGCGCCAAGAGGATTTGATGACACACCTGCCGGTGTTGCTTATCGAGCAAACCTTATTTCCTATCGAGTTACCAACGATGTGCGCATCGATACTGGCGATGAAAAACAAGCCCTTAAAGATGCTTTATTTGATGCCGCTGATGACGCAAGAATTTCTATTATAAGCATTTCCTTAGGTGATGTTTTTAGCTCTTCGGTAGTTGAAGATGGAATCATTTATGCTCATGATAAGGGTAAGTTAATTTTTGCAGCTGCTGGCACCTCTACAGGCTTTACTAACTGGTACGGAGTAATCTTTCCAGCTTCTATGCCAGAAACAGTTGCAGTTACTGGAGCTATTGAAGGGAGTAATTTTACTAAATGTGACATTTGTCATTCCGGAAATGAAGTGGACTTTACAATTTATATGGAAAGGGATGCCACTGGTAATAAAGCCGTAACTACAAGTATAGATGATGAGCTCTCATTTTATCGTGGCTATGTTGGAGGTTCTTCAGCGGCAACAGCTACCATGGCAGGAATAACTGCATTAGTATGGGGTAATAATATGGACTTAGATAAAGATCAAATCATCAATCGTCTAATCCAAACTTCAAGTAATTATCCAGATAGAGACAGTGACTTTGGCTGGGGAGCTATCGATGCTTGTGAGGCTGTAGATTCAACTTTTGCTCTACCGTGTGCTGGAAGCATTAGCAATAGTGTCCAGATGGAAATTACTAGTATAAGCTTTCCTCCTACCTCAGATCTCGGAGAAGCAGAATGGGTCGTTTCTTTAAATAATGAATCCTACTATTTCAATGTACCAACATCTGGTGCAAGTGGGAATCCTTCTTCCTATAATGATCCAAGTATTTGTGAAGCTAGTCCAATAATTTTATCATTAGGTGAAACAAGCTGTGGGACCTCAAGCATTGACATCAACGTTGAAACATATGAGGACGATAGTTTCTTTGCAAATTGTGATTATAATTTTGGGGATGATGATCAAACAATAAGTATGGAAACGGTTGACTTCAATCAATCCAGCTTTACGCAGTCTACGAGCAATGGCGATTTTGTTTTTAATTATACGCTGTATTGCACACCTACCTTGATTGCTGGAATTAGTGAAGAAGACAGCCCAATCTGTTTTGGAGATTCTATAAGTTTTAAAGCAAGTCCGATCGGTCAAAGCAATTATGAATTTTTTCATGATCAAAATTTAAATGGTATTGTCGATGCTGGTGAAAGCTTGCAAAATGGCCTTCTTGATTCCTTAGTTGTTTTTAATTTAAATAATGCTGAAGTCATTGGTGTGGTCATTACTGCAGCTAATGCATGTACTGATACAAGTTTTACAAGCGTTGTTGTAAGTGCAGCAAATTATGCTGGTGCGAATGCCTTAATGGGGACTGAGAGTGGGACTGCCATGTATGAAACTGATGGAGAAATTGAATCCACCCAAACCATAGATGCCTCAGCTATTGTTGATTACGACTCCGGAACAGAAATAGACTTAAATCCTGGCTTTGAAGTTATTTTAGGCGCAAACTTCCATGCTTTTATTGATGGCTGCGATGCTAGCATTAACGTGAAAGAAATAATGGAGAAAAAAGAGTAATAATTTTTAAAATGATGATTTGTAACTTTTCCCATCAATGACCATTTTAGCAATTACTTCTTTTAAGATTTGTGAGGTTCCTCCACCTATTGGACCAAGACGACTGTCACGTAGCATCCTTGCTAAAGGGTATTCCTCCATATAGCCATAGCCACCTAACATTTGTAGACAATCATAAATCACTTCATCTGCCATCTTTGTCGAGTTGAGCTTTGACATGGTAGCTTCTTTTACAGCATATTCCCCTCGGTTTAATCTATCCGCAACGTAATAATTAAATTGTTTATTTAATTCAATGTTTGAAGCCATTTCTGCTACATTATGTCTCAAGGCCTGAAACCTGTCTAAAGTTTTTCCAAAAGCCGTTCTTTCAGACATATATTGTAAGGTATATTCCAAGGCATATTCAGCTCTCGCATGAGCATTAATCCCCATAATCAATCGCTCTAATGCAAGGTGTTGCATGAGGTAAGGAAAACCTTTATTTTCTTCGCCCATTAAATTTTGAGCAGGAATCTTTACATCTTTGAATGATATTTCAGCTGTATCTGATGCTCTCCATCCAAGTTTATCTAATTTGCTTGCACTAATGCCAGGCGTATCTCGGTCCATCAAAAATATAGAGATACCTTTGCTTCCCATATCAGCCTGAGTTTTAGCTGAAACCACCAAGTAATCGCTGTATGCCCCATTTGTTATAAATGTTTTTGACCCATTTATAATCCAAAAATCACCTTCTTTTTGAGCTACAGTTTTCATTCCTGCTACATCAGATCCTGCAAATGGCTCTGTGATGCAAAGGCAACCAATTTTGGTTCCTTCTATACTCGGCCTTAGATACTCTTTTTTAATTCTCTCGTCTCCTTCAGCATTTAAGTGTTGCATGGCTAAAAAAGCATGAGCCCACATTGCTGCAGCAAATCCCCCAGAATTTATTCTTTGCATTTCTTCCAACCAAATTACAGTGTAAAATTTATCCAAAGCCATGCCTCCATAAGCTTCGGGATAATCCAAAGCAAAATAACCCATGTCACCAAATTTCTTCCAAATTGAGCGATCAATTTGACCTGTTTTTTCCCATTCATCTATATGAGGTATGACTTCCTTTTTTAAGAATGCTCTTAATCCTTCTCTAAACAATCCATGCTCTTCTGTAAAATATCGACTCATAATGCTTTAAATGTATTTAAAGGTATTTAAATATTTGCTTTTGTTAGAATTTCAAATTGAGTTCAAAAGTAAAAAAATTGCTGCTCTAATAAAACGAAAAAAACAGCGGAAATTCGCTAATACACAAAAAAAAGTGGACTAGTCGCAGTCCACTTTTTCGAGCAAATTCGTTGATTGTATACAATCTAGTTCTTTAGAATCAATGCATAATTGATGCTTTATTCTAATATTATTTTTTGGGTTCTCATATTGTTTTCAGAAATCAGCTCTATGAAATAAACACCTTTATTTAATTCTTGAATGTCTAATTCAATAACTTTTTCTGGTCTTTCATAATTAAATGCCTTAACAAACTGACCTATGCTGTTTAATACTCGAATTTCAACACTTTCCAAAAATTCGTTTGTTTCGACATAGATCGTTCCATTGGATGGATTCGGATAAACTGAAACATTGAGCCTGGTTTTTAAAACCTCTTCATTGCCAACAGGAAAGATGTTTGCATCAATTGGAGAATCTCCGAAATTTATCAAGTAAGCATCCACTATCAGATGAGGATTAAAACCATCATCGCAATTTGGACAAGTTATCCCTGATTGGCAAACCGGATTATTAGGATTACAGAAATCCGTATAGCCTTCCATTAACTTATATTCCAAATCAAAATTTCCACCTATGTATGGACTCATATCGTAATCAAACCACTGGGCTATCGTACCTGGACACCACCCTGCTCGATCATAAAACCATGTTCCGTTTTGGGGTTGACAAGCATCAGGATTTGGATCACAATCATTCCAATTTCTTTGAGTAAAAGTTCGATCTCCATTTACATCTATGTGATGGGTAGCATCAAAAAATTCGGCTGCATTTAAAGTATTGTTTTCACCCCATCCATGGCCTGTGGAAACTAGCTTGATTTTTGCCGATTCTGTATTACTCGGGAAGTTGCTCGAAACCATTGGGACAGGTTGCAGATTCCCTGGCTCACCAAAAGGATAAGTTTTGTTCCACAATTTGTTTACCACACTATAAGCATGATCAGGAGTCCCGCTTTTATAATCGAGATCCAGTGTATATTCAAAACCGTTTCCTTGAGTTCCTAAATAATACCTCATAGTCACTTTACCATGAAGAAGCGAACTAAAATCTGTTAAGTCGATCTCGCTATTACAAGCAACTCCATAGGGTGTAATGTACCTGATGATTTCATACCATTCTCCATTATGTCCTTTGATCTCAACACCAGAAACCCTATCCCATGGGTCACAGCCTCCTGAAGGGCAGGTGATGTCCAAAAAGCCTTGAATATTTTCAAATGCACCAAGGTAATCAGGCAAAGTAATCTCAACTTCTTCACTCCCTTTATTGACATTAAGCCATACTTTGTCTCCAGCATTAGCCTCCATATCCTCAGTAGTTGCCGATACTTCAAAAGAATGGCTGCTCGTGCTTGTATAACCATAGTTATTTTCTGCTTCAACCTCTAATGTATAGTTACCATAAGAAGGTGGATTCCACCACGCAGTATAATGTCCATTTTTTCCAAGCTCCCCTTCCACAACATCTCCATCTATTTTAAAGTTGACTTTTGCTACCTCAAACAAATCTGGAAAATCTATTTTCGAAATACAGGCTAAAGGTATTGGGCCAAGATTTGGGACTATAAAATTATCTCCAGCTGGGCTTCTGATGTCTGTATTACTAAGATTCATAGATGCATCTATGACGGTAAATACATTATCTACTTCCTTAGCTGGATCAAAATCAGCATTCCCTATTTGAGTAGCTCTTATGCTGACTTCACCAGCAGTACCGGTTAAAGTAACCATATTTCCATCAATGCTTGCTGGACCGTTCAAAACTTCATAAGTACAAGCTAATCCAGAACTAGCTTCAGCATTTAAAGCGAAAGGCTCATCTGTAGTAAGTTTATTTGGAATGATTGGAAAAGAAATCCCTTGAAATCTGGTGTCCACGTCACCAACAAAATTGGAAGTCTCTCCATTCAAAGAAAAATTTCTGAGGATACCATCTCCAGCACCAACTCCAGGGTTAGTTTCTGATAATAAATGTGTAATTGTTTGATTATCCTCTCCAGGAACTCCTTGATTAAACTTATAGTAAAGTTCCAAACCTTCTTCATCACCTTCCAATTCATTTTCCATCATATCCTCAATTTCAGCAGTCGTCAATCCTTTTGACCAAAGACTAACTTCATCTACACCTCCCCCATAATAAAAATTAAATGGAGAAATGTGTTGTCCGATTGAAAAAGGTGTATCGGTCGAAGCGATAACTCCACTTGCAGGAGCCGATCCTCTTACATTTCCATTTACATAAAGAACAACTTTTGAACCATCATAGACCCAAGCAAAATGTTGCCACTGCTCAGGGACAACTGTAAAAGCTCCACCTACTACTTCAGCAGTTACTCCATTTATGATTAATCGACATTCTAACCTACCATTATCCAATTGAATTAAGTACATTTCACCATCTCCAGTCCCTCCATTCCTGAAACTCATCATCCCTTGTCCGTAATTCAATTCATCACACCAAAACCATCCTGCCATGGTGATTCCTTCTGCTCCAGCGATGTATTGTGAAGCATTAGGGACTTCTATAAAATCATTTTGCCTATCAAAGTGTAAATATTGCTGCGTCTGCCCCTCCACTTGTGAGGCAATTAAAACCATGAGAAGAGTTATAATAATTTGGTAGAATTTCGTCATATTCCCTATTTGTTGGTGAAAAAAAAGCCCTATACTTCAATTTGACCAAATATAAGAAATTGAATTTGAATTGATTCTACATAATAGGAAGGAATAAACCTATAGAATTACTTGAGGATTAATAATTTTTTTGTAATTGTTTGATTCCCGACAATTACTTTAAAATAATATAGACCTGAGCTAAGCTTCTTTAGATCCATCCTTTTATTTTTAGCATTGATACGCTCGTTTAAAATTAAACTGCCACTTGCATTGTAAACACTAAGTTCTGTAATTGTTTCAATAGCTCCTAACATTAAAAAATCACTCGCAGGATTAGGTGATATCTCTAAGGCTAATGGTTCATCATAATTGTAATGAATGACTATTTCTGAAGAATTTGTATAAGAAGGCGCACCTCCTCCACCGATGAAGACAGCTCCTCTTAACTCAGATTTTATCGGTCTATTATGTACCTTAATTTTAAAGACAACATAGTTTTGATTTGCAGGCTCGTTATTTGTCAATTCATCTTCAAACAAAAACTCTATCGTATTATCATTTAAAACTCTCGTTGAAAAATCTAAACCTGCACATAAAGGAACCAGTGTTGTAATATCAAAAACTTCCTGATCAAGACTCACTTGAATAAAATGCCTATCCGCTTTTGAACTCGTTGTGTTTTTGTATTTAAATACAAAGTATTGATACTCTTCAGGCATAAAAACAGACCTTCCTTTTAATGGAATGATAGACAATCTCTCATCTAGGTCATCAAAGCTTGTTATTAGTTTTAATACATTATCCTCAGGAACAATATCCTCTTCACCTCTCACAGAAACATGAAAATTGATTTGTTCAGGGTTGGAATCATGTAAATCACTTTTGTAAAACCTTGCTACAATTTCTTTAGTTTCCAAAGGTTTTAAGTTTTCAATCTTCCATTTTATTTCAGTATTGCTTTCAACAAATGGTGGCAAATCAGTCCTTTCTAAAGGAATTTTAATAAAATCATTTCTTAAAGTCACTATTGCATCCTTCGCAATAGTACCTTTGTTTCTGAGTAGTATTTTAAACTCTAAAAGATCTGAAACACTCCTATCCAAACTTGGAAACATCAAGATCTCTAAATCTGAAAAATCTCCATTAGGTTTCAAACAGTAGACTTGATTAGTAAAAGCTGATGCTTCTTGATCCATCAAAAATTCGCTTGGCTGAACAGAAAAATATGCTTCATTTTCTGCCAAAGGGATCATTCTAATGACCTCCTCATTTAACTTAACATCAAAATTTCCATTAGAATTTGAAAACTTTTTTTTCATAAAAGTTTCTCCTTCAAATGTAAAATTCAAAAATGAAACAGGATATTCATCCTGACAAAAAGCATCCTCATCTTCAATAAGAACCTTACCTTGAGCAGTAAGATGATTTCCACCAAAAGTGAATGGGCAGGTGGTTTCTAAATTAAAATTTGTATGCAAATTTAGTTCTTGAAAAGAAGAAAGTACATTTGAAAAATCGTCTTCATCAGCGCAAACATATGCTAACAAATTATTAGGAGCTATAAGTAATTCTCGTTCTCTATAATTGTTTTTTATGAATAAAGATTGTAGTGCATTTTCGGAACAATCCAAATAATCTAAATTCGTAAAATTTGAAAGGTCTAATAAAGTGAGGACATTATTTGAACAAACTAAGGACCTTATGTTAGTTGTCCCTCGAAAATCTAGATTCCTAATTAAATTTGAACTACAATTAAGGTTTCTTAAAAAGGCTTTGAACTCGAGTTTAAGTACATTTAATCGATTATTAAGACACTTTACATCTCTAAGACTTTCTAAACCTTCAAAACTAATGGTGGTTAAATCATTATCACTAAAATCCAAATAAGTTAAAAACGTGTTGCTTTGTAAATTTAAACTCGTCAACAAATTATATGAACAGTTTAAATCAAAAAGTTCTGTTAATTGACTTAAATCTAAATCCTGAAATAAATTTAAGGCACAATTAAACTCCTTCAGTTTTGAATTACCGTGCAAGGCTAATGTTGAAAGTAAATTATTTGAACAATCTAATTCTTCCAAAGTATTGGAGCTTGGTAGTAACAATTTTGAAATATTATTTTCCTTACACCTTAATGTTGTTAGGTTTACTAAATGACTTAGTTCTAATGCGTACAAATCATTGTAATTCAAATCCAAAAATTCCAATGCAAGATTATCATTTAAATTAATAGCAGTCAGCTGATTCGTTGAAAGAAATACTTTTTCAAGGAGCTCATTATTTGACAAATCTATTTCAGTCAAGTTATTTATTAACAAGCTTAAGTCTCTCAGTTTTTCAAGAGAGGAAACATCAATTTGATTTAAACTGCACTTATTGAGGTTTAAAGATTCGATCTGGTGATCAGTCCCAAAATCCACTTCAATCTTATGATTCAGACTTAAGATTAGCGTTATCAAATTGGGGTACTTATTTAAGTTAAACGTTTCAATTTTACAATTCTCTAAAATTAAGGTTTCAATGCTTTCGTGTTCATTCAAATGAAAGTTTGGAAGAGAATTGTGAGAAGCGTTTAGGTAAACCAGAGACGATAATCCACTTACATCTAGATCTTCAAAATCATTTCTTTGTATTTCTAATCTTTGCAGTTGAGACAAAGTGCTTAACTCTAAGTGACGCAAAGAAGCATTCGAAGCACAATTAAGTTCTTCTAATCCAATGAATGGAGGTAAGATTAATTCATTCAGGTTATTGTTATCACAATGAACGATTCTAAGTTCACTAAGGAAAGGGATTTCTAAAGATTTAAATTTATTATTAGAACAGTAAAATTCTTCTAAGTTTACTAGCCCAGAAAGATTAATTTCAAAGATTTGGTTATCGCTGCAGTTTAGTTTTTTTAAACTCGTAAAATTATTTAGACCATCTAAGTGAATCACATCATATCCTTGAAGATTGAGTTCTCTCACTTTAAGAACTTCAGTCAATTGGAACTTGTCATCATTGTTTTCGTCTACCCCATTAGCAAGAAGCGCCAGCTTTAAATTATCATCTGGAATATTTATCTCTTGACAATAAAGTTGGTGAAAAGATAAACAGAATAGAAATATGCTTATTACCGAAACTACCTTCATAGCATGAGCTTAATATGATTAAGAGATATCATACATTAAAATACGAAAATAGTAGTAAACTAACTGATCAAATTTCCTATAAGTCAGGCTTCTAGAAAGCGCTTTGCTGTCAATCTAATTGATACCAATCAATGGCTTCATGATCTAAGCTTTGTCTTCTCCCTTTATTTCTTGGAGCATAATGCTTACTCAAATAGTCCAGTATTGGTTTTTTATTTTCACCTAGTTTGTGGAGGCCTTGTGTTTTTTGCATCCAAGTAATCATTTCTGCCCAGCCTTCCCTAGTAGCTCTGTTTTGCGTGATTAATTTTGAAGAATGACAAGAAGTGCAATTAGCACGGACAATATTAAAATTCTTATCCCAAGCCATTCCTGTTTTTATATGAATTCCGTTTTCAATCCTCTCGGAATCTTTAAACATTTTTGTTTTTAGGTTTTCTTTCTGCAAAGAGACCTCAATACTTGGAGTTAGCTTGTCGGTTTTCAAATCGAACACCTCATTGAATAAAAATATTATAACAAAGAATAAAAGAATACAAGTGAGTACAATTATGAGGTTTAAAAACTGATTAAATAAGCTTTTCATTAGACAACTTTTAGAGCTATTCGATGACAAGCATTGTTCAAATATCCTTTCGGATTCCAGCCTGGTAAAACCATTGGTTGCATTTTACCCATTTCATCTTTTGCACGTACCCACACTTCAAAATAACCTTTTCCTGGAAATTTGATCTTGCCATTAAAATGTTGCCAAGCAAATTTATTTACGGGTTCTGTTAGTTTACAAGCCTGCCAAGAACTACCAAAATCGATGGAGTAATCTAAAGCAATCACTTTAAGTTCTCCAGCCCAAGCATGTCCTTTTATCTCTAATTCTTTTTCTATTGAGATAATGGCGCCAGTTTTTGGAAAAGTGAGTATAGATTTAACGGGCATACTTTCAATTATGCACATGTCTTTATCTTCTAATTTAGTGCCTGGTGCCACTGGCTTGCAAGGGATTCTATAAGCTTGCCCGCCCATTTTTTTTCCATCATGCACTTTATTTCTAACTACAATTTTAGATAACCACTTGCCAGAACAGGAAGCAGGCCAACCTCCAAATACCAACCTTAATGGATAGCCATTTAATAAGGGAATGTCTTCTCCATTCATGGCCCATGCAATTAAGCTTTCTTCTTGCAAAGCTTTTTCAATTGGAACGCCCCTTGATATTGGATCTTTATTTGGATCCCCACTCAAATGAGTATCTTCTCCATAATAGCCAATGTAAACGGCATCATCTTTAATGCCTGCATCCATTAAGACATCCCTAAGTCTCACGCCTGTCCAATTAGCACAAGCAACTGCGCCTAAGGACCATTGGTTACCTTTCGCAGGCGGATTAAATTCACTTCTTCCATTGCCACCACATTCCAAAGTGAGCTGAAGTGTTTTGGTTTTAAATTTTGTTTTTAGGCTTTCTAAAGTATACCTCTTTTCATTTATGATAGACTCCCCTTCTATTTTAAGTGTCCAATTCTTTACGTCTATTTTCTCCTTCCTTGGAGGAATGCCATTGTTCCGAACAAAGAATTTATTTGCTGGCGTAACATCATCATTTAATAAGTGAGGAGGTGCCTCTGCGTTTATTGGCCTGTCATTAAGCAGGACCATGTCTTTATGTTTCCCGGGTAAATTAAAAAATGAAATTCCTTCTATGTCTTTAAGTAATGGGATTTCTTTCTTCACTAAATGCTTGTAAAATACCGGGACTCCTAGTCCAAGACCTAGGCCATAAAAGAAGTTGTTTTTAATAAAATTTCTACGATCGAAATTAATTTTTTTAGGCATCAATTATTGGAATTTGAATTTAGTTTATCTTTCAATACTGAATGTTCTGAATCTGAAGT
This sequence comes from uncultured Saprospiraceae bacterium, assembly GCA_937941095.1. GTDB lineage: Bacteria > Bacteroidota > Bacteroidia > Chitinophagales > Saprospiraceae > JALZVN01. Next base: position 14,062 of record CALDYJ010000087.1, read on the forward strand.
TAACTGCATAATTTCAATATCCTCTCCTTTTGTATAATGATGACTCCATTCAATCCATGACCCATCGTAATTTCTAACTTTTGGATAATTTAATAAATTTTTAAGTACATAAGTGGTATGTGATGATCTAGAGCCAGAATGGCAAAACAAAATGATGTCTTTATCCGGTGTAATTCCAGCTTTTTCAAAATTATACTTTAAGTCTTTTAGCGATTTTATTCTATCATCTTTTTTCATATCAACTGATTCCGACCAATTAAAATGAATAGCCCCTGGTATTGTTCCATGTGTAAAAGCTCCTCTTTTGTATGAATAAACATGGCCTTTTTTATAAAAAGGCTTACCATAATACTCTTCTGGTTCTCTTGTGTCTACGATTAGATATTTTTTGTCTTTAACCGCTTTTTTCATCTCTTCAAAATCAATGTAAGTTTCATGATTTTCTGTACCATCAAATGTAAAATCTCCCTTTTCAATTTTAGGAATTTCTGTACTAGTGCTATTCAATTTCAACTTCCAATCTTTGTAGCCACCATCTAAGATCTTGTATTCATCGAATCCATTTAAATGTAGCAACCAAGCCAATCGCATAGCATCTGAGCCACCTTTCTTGTCATACAAGATGAGGTTTTGATTTTTGGAAAGGCCAATGTTTTGCAAAGATTCTTGCAGCTTTTTTTTGCTTGCTTTCATGCCCGTATAGCCAAGTTTTTGATCAGTTTCAAAAGCTGGTCTCCAAATGTTATGAGCATTAGGGATGTGGCCTTCTTTATAAATCTTAGGATTTGAAACCTCTACAAGGAGAGAATTGTCGAGATCATTTTGCCTTTCAATCAATTGCTTTACATTGATTAAATGCTTTGCTGCAATGACTGCACTTGCTTTAATTTCTTGGTTTGAATTATTGTCAACATCCTTAGTACAAGCATGCGTTAATGCTGTTACTAAAACAAGTAAGACATAAGCAATGTATGTTTTGAAAGACATTCTCATTATTTACCCGTCAAAATAGGTAAATCTAAGGTATATAAGATAAAATTTAGAAGGAGATTATTTGATCGCGTTTAAATATTCTCGAGCTCGATCAATTCTAGGTTTTTTGGAAGCTATGAATCTGTAAAAAGCTAAACCTTTACTTAAGCCAAAAACGGAGGTTTTGTTCTCTTCAAAGAAATAGTTTAAAATCTCATCGATCTCGAAAGCATCATTCACATGCTCATGTCTCATTAAAGTTTCATAGGCTAAACCGTACATTTTTTTAAATTCAAATCCTGTAACCATAGTTCCCATTTTCCACATTATGGTTCCTTCATTTGGAATAGAAGTCCTCATTACAGCGCCAGGATTCATGTGTAAAATAGATTTTGCAACAACTTTAGGTAAATCCAATATGTGTTCAAATGTAGCTACTGAAATTATTCTATCGTATTTTTTTTCTGATGGAATTTCTGAGATGTCATCATAAATCGTATGGATTTGATTTAAAAGTGAAGAGCCATTAAATAATGATTTAAAAGGCTCTATGATATCATACAATTTTCCAGCAGGTTCATACTGTAGTTGATTTAAAGTACCTGCTCCAATTTCTAAAGTCGGCAAATTTTCTTGTAGACCTACTACATCTTCTGCTACTTTTTTATGAAGCCAAGATTCAAGTTTCATTGAAATCGAAGTTGCTTGAGTAGCTCCATCTCTATTTTTTTTATAATGGCTACTATAAATTTTTTGATAAGCCTCTGGCAATAGAGGTCTAACTTTTGGATATTTTGGAAAAGTCTTTATCGTGGAATCAGTACTTTTTATCAAAACTTATTTCTTTTTTGTTGCTAATTGAATTAATAACATGCCAATAATTAAGATTGGTAATATTATACCGATAGTACTCCAAGATCCACCATTGGAAGTAGCAATTCTGCTTCCGAGAATGAATGTAAATATTACAGCTAATAATATAATTCTTCCTGTACTCATCTGCTTCTTCTCTTCCTTTGGGGAATTACTTTCTTTTTTTGAAGAAACATCAGAAGTATCTTCAATAGCATATCCTCGATCGTTTAATATACGTTCAGCTTCTTTTATTAACTCTTGCCCATATTTTTGGACATCTGATTCGACAATTTCAATTAATTCTGCGTCAGATTTTTTTCTTAAATTATTCATTTTAAGAAAGGTTTTAGTTCATCTTACAGAGAAGCAATTATGTTGCCGATTTATTCCTTTTTAAAAGCTATTTTATTTTTGACCTGTCAAAATAAACCTCATTTCTGACTATTTTCTTTCCCTTCATTTCAAGAATGTCCAAGCAAGATACTTTTACTTTTTTCTTTTTATTGATCGGCACAATTGCTTCTGTCTTTACTGTGCATCCATTTTTATTTGGAATTACTTCAGTTATTTTCCATTCCCAATTAGGATTCTTAGCCAATAATTTTTTAAAATAAGGTTCAATTTCTTTCTTTTTACTTAGGCCTTTGGGATTCAAGGGATCTTGAAAATAAGCATTAGCGCTGTAAAATTTGATGAGTTTTTGAGGTTCATTTCCAGACCAACTTTTGATCCATTTATTTAGATAGGTATCTAATTCTTTTTTATTCATTTTAATAATTTTAGAATATTACTTTTAGGCATTATTTACACTTAAAATTACAATTTAATCCGAATGAAGCAAAAAGCATTTTACGCAGTAATCTTATGTGCTTCATTTGCAGGCTTTAGCGGTATCTTTATTAAAGAGATGTCTGTTCCTGCAAGTTCAATCGCTTGGTTTAGAACAGCGATTCCTACTGTTCTAATTGGTTTATGGTTACTTTATAAAAGAATTCCGTTTTTTCGGGGTAATTACAAAAAAATGCTGTGGGCTTCTTCTTTGAATTCCATTAGAATGTATCTTTTTTTTGTAGCCTATGTCTATACATCTATTGGTAATGCAGTAATTTTGTGTTATACCTGGCCAATTTTTGCAAGCATATTAGGCAAGTATACTTTAAAAGAAACTTTACCTAAAAAACAAATTCTTGTTTTAGTCATAGCCTTTTTGGGATTGATCATAGCATACTCAGATAAAACTTTTTCATTTGAAAACGATGATTTTATTGGAATGGTAAGTGCAATATTATCGGCTTTTATTTATGCAGTCACAGTTATTATATTCAAATCTGAAACAGCCAATTATGATCGAAATGAATTGATCTTTTATCAAAATTTCACGGGTTTATTTTTATTTTTCCCTTTCATCTTTTTTATTAATCCTCTTCCTATACCTAAAGATTATTTCATTGGACTATTCTATGCAATATTAATAGGTATCATCGGTTTTAATTTGTTCTTTTTCGGTCTAAAATATTTAAAAGCTTCAGTGGCTTCATCATTGATGTATTTAGAAGTAGTGGGAGCTATCTTTTTAAGTTATTTATGGTTTGGCGATGTCCTGAGTGTCAATATGCTATTCGGTGGGTCAATGATTATATTAAGCAGTTACTTAATGCAAAATAACTTTAAGTAAAAGTAGAGGATTTAGCTAAAATCACTTTTTTTAAAAAATGGCAAGTATAATATTCCAAACAATAAAATACTCACTCCTATGCCCGTCAAAAGATAAATGGGCCATGGCCCCATCAAATCTAAAATAGAAGCTACCTTAGGTTTATGCATTGTATAAGCGTAATTTGATCCAAGTAAATGATTTATACCATGAATCACTATCAAATAAATGATGCAACATATAAATGCATTTTTTAGATCTCTAAAGTTTGGTTTCATTTTATAAACAAATACGGCATACAAAATCACCAATACTAAACCACCATGAATTTGCCAATAAAAAATACTTTCAAAGTTAGGGAAGCCAAATTTTAAATCAGGTGTAAGCAATGCTTGGGTAGTTCCTGCTAAAACAAGAAAATATAAGATGCCAAACAATTTTTTGTTTTTATTCCACATCAAAAAAGGAACTACAAATGTGAGTAAGCGGCACACATACAGGGGTAATCCATCAATAATACTAAAGCTTCCTATTCGGTAATAAATGTACGTCCTAAGTAATAAGCCGAAAGTGGTGAAAAGAGCAAGGCCAAAACCTAAATTCCTCTGCTGGGATTCGTTTAAGTATTTTTTCGAAATAAAAATAATGAAACAAAAGAGCAAGGCCATGAAAAGCAAGCTAAACCAATGCTCTTGGCTAAAAGATTGAAATTTATTTTCTTCTTGGAGAAAGTAGGAAAACATTTGTAAGTATAATAAAAAAACTTCACTCTACCTCGATCCGAATATTATCCCACCTCCTAGGACATCGTTCCCTTCATAAAACACCGCTGATTGGCCAGGTGCTACTCCTTTTACATTAGAGAGAAAATCAACTTCTACTTCCTCAAAGCCTTTAGGTCTCAAAGTACTTAAAGAGCCAGGACTGTTGTACCTAATTTGAGTTACTGCTTCAAAATCTGCAGGGATTGATTCATATTTCATGGAATTGATTTGCTTAACAGTCATTCCATTTCGAACTAGATCTTCAATTCTACCTAGCACAACCGTATTAGTGTCAGGTCTTATTTCTGTCACAAACATTGGTTCACCAAATGCTTTACCCAACCCTTTCCTTTGACCAATGGTGTAAAAAGGATAACCTTCATGGATTCCAATTTCATTTCCTTTAGTATCTAAAAACAAGCCCCCTGCTACTTTCTCTTCCAGACCTTTGACTCTTCGCTTAAGAAATCCTCGATAATCATTATCTGGGACAAAACAAATTTCATAGGACTCACCTTTTTTGGCTAAATCTGTATAGCCCCAATCTGCTGCCATTTGTCTTACTTCAGGTTTCGTGTATGGCCCTAAAGGAAAAATACTTCGGTTTAAACAATCTTGACTTAGCCCCCAAAGCACATAGGATTGGTCTTTTTTATCGTCTTTGGCTTTTGTGATAAATTTTCTTCCAGCTGATTCATTAATAACCGCATAATGACCTGTTGCAATAAATTCGCAATCTAGCATGTCAGCTCTTTTTAAAAGAGAAGACCACTTGATGTGAGTATTACATAAAATGCAAGGATTAGGAGTCCTTCCTGCGATGTATTCATCGACAAAATTGTCAATCACATAATCTCCAAAATCTTCTCGGATATCAACGATAAAATGATGAAATCCCATATCTACTGCTACCTTTCTTGCATCATTGATTGAATCAAGACTACAACAACCCGTTTCTTTACTTGTTCCTCCTGAACTAGCATAATCCCACGTTTTCATCGTTACACCTACCACCTCATAGCCTTGCTCATGTAACATCATCGCAGTTACGGTGCTATCTATGCCACCACTCATGGCTACTAAAATTCTACCTTTTTTACTCATAATCTAAGTTCAAACAATTGATACAAAAATAAGGTTTTTTGTTTGTCCAGTTGACAAAATTTCAAATATTGGTAAGTTGCTGAATGCCAATACATTATCAAATTTTCAGTTTAACTATTTTGGTTTAAAAAATTTAATAAAATACACTTGGACTTGAATTAACACAGACTTAACATAGGCATAACATTGACTTAATCTCTGACCTATATGTTTGTGGTATAAAACAACTTAAAAATCATTACTGACACATGAGAAAATTTCAATTTACCCTCCTTAAGCTTACTTCACTAGCTATTTTATTCACTTTCTTTTCATGCCAAGAAGATGACAGTCCAAATCCTGATGGAGGTAGTTCAATAATGCCTTCAGAAGAATTTGCAAATTATTTTGCCGATGCTTCAAATTCAGTCGCCGATCCTGGATTCGCTTCGAATTCGATTATACCTACAAATGATTTAGGTACAGGTTGTAAGCCTAATGATTCGTTTTTTGATAATGGTGATTTTATCGGAGCAATTGATCCTAACGCAGGAAGTGCTTGGTACAGTGGATGGTCTGCTTATGAGGCCATTTTAAATGGAAATAACACACCTGGATTCAGTACAGGAATACCTCAAACAATTACAGATGCAGATTTGCAAGCAGCTGGGGATGAAATATTCTGGACAAACGATAAAGTATATGTTTTACAAGGTTTGGTTTTTGTCAACGAAGGCCAAACATTAAATATAGAAGCAGGAACTGTCATCCAAGGTAGTCCTGGTGAAGCTGAAAATGCTTCAGCACTCATCGTTGCAAGAGGGGCAAAAATTATAGCAGAAGGTACAGAAAGCCAACCGATCATCTTCACTTTTGAAGGTGACAACGGAGGAACAGCAGCTGATCAAAGAGGTCGATGGGGTGGCTTAATCGTCCTGGGATCTGCTTCTTTAAATTCTAACCCTGGAGAAACTGCTATTGAAGGAATACCGACGAATGAGACAAGAGGACTTTATGGAGGTAATGATGATAATGATA
>CALDYJ010000088.1 GCA_937941095.1 uncultured Saprospiraceae bacterium
GATAAATCATCAAACTTTAAAGAAAAGAAGGTTCCACTAGACTGGAGTAAGGAAGAAGAATTTCTTTTTGAGTATAATAAATTAATGGTTGACAACCCAATGGAGTACTTAGAAATGGATGATTTGGAAGACGAGGAAAATCTTAAACTTCTTTTTGAAACTTATGACATTCAAATTGCTAAAGCAAAGATTAAAGATGCACAATACGAATTGAGTTGCAGAATGTTTAAGCAAGAACAATATAGACTAGAATATTTATTAGAACAATTTCAATCAAAAGATACTTTTGAAATTAGTAAGTTTATTTTTGACCATTCTCTCTATCAACGGGTAAATGAATTTCTTACACAAAAAATACCCAATTTTTCCATTGAAGTTTTATTAAATAGAGGAGATTTAAATGATTCAAGACTGGGGTTGCCTCCTCCAGATGATGTCAGCTATGCATTTTAAAAATTCAAATTCATACTAAACATATCAAGAAGAATGGGAACATGAAAACGTGATATGTTAATAATTGAATAGATTCCTATCAGAGATAAATAAATAGATTCTAGATTATTCAACTATATGAACGAAAAATGAGTAGACCACAACCAATTCAAATCTTTTTACCTGACGGCTCTCCAAGAAGTGTAAAAATCGCTGAGATTACTAACAGAGTCGTAAAAGCAATTTTGGTTCCAAGGAACAAGCTTGACTATATTTCTAAAAGAGATGAATTAAAAAACGTAGGAATCTATTTTCTTTTTGGCGAATCAGAAGAGCGAGCAAAACCTATCGTTTATATCGGCGAAGCAGAAGATTGTTTGGACCGCCTTAAACAACACAATCGTACCAAAGACTTTTGGAATATCGCAGTTGTTATTGTTTCCAAGATAAACGCTTTCACAAAGTCGCATGCAAAGTATTTAGAGCATATCTCTGTCAAAGAGGCTAATGATTCAAGCAGGTTTGAAACCGAAAATCAAACAGCACCAAACAAACCATTCGTAACGGAATCAATGGAAGCGGATTTACTTGATAGTTTCGACACAATAAAAATCCTTTTGTCAACACTTGGATTCCCAGTTTATGAAAAGGTTGGTAAAGAATTTATCCATGAGAAAGAAATACTTTATTTGAAAGGACGTGACATCAAAGCTGAAGGTGATTTGATTGATGATGGATTTGTCGTATTCAAAGGTTCGCAGGTCAAAAAAGAAACCACACCATCCTGTCATGCACATCTAATTTCAACACGACAAAAGCTTTTGCAAAACAATATCCTGATTGAAAAGACAGATTATTATGAATTTTCGCAGGATTACGTTTTCAATTCTCCGAGCACAGCAGGTGGTGTTGTGTTGGGACGCTCAACGAACGGTTGGAAAAAGTGGAGGAATGAAGATGGGAAGACGTTGGATGAATTGAAGAGGAAGTAGTCTCATTGAAACTAAGCAAATCGAATTCTGAATACTAGGATCTCTTCGATCAAGGGATTTCATCTTTTTGCCACTGAATTGCCACTTTTTCTTGCCACTTTTTTTACTTTTAGGTGTTCAAGTCTTGAAAACCTGTATGGGGCCTTAGCTCAGTTGGCTAGAGCGTTTGACTGGCAGTCAAGAGGTCAGGGGTTCGACTCCCCTAGGCTCCACCAAAAGATTTCTATTCATTACTTTATTTCAAGCCATGACAAGTTTGTCATGGTTCATTCAATATTTTGATCCACTGGATCAAAATTGCTTCTTAACTTTCAGTTAGTTCGGGGCTTCGACTCCCCCAGGCTCCACAAAAAGATTTATGAAAATTTTATTAACAGGTGCCACAGGGTACATCGGCAAAAGATTACTGCCAGTTCTTATCGAAAAAGGACACAAGGTCATTGCATGCACCAGAGATAAAAAACGCTTAAAACTACTCAACTCATGGAAAGATAGCATAGAAGTCTTAGAAGTTGATTTTTTGAAATCGCCTGACTTTTCAAATTTTCCACAGGAATTTGATGCAGCATACTACTTAGTTCACTCCATGTCAGCCACTATTGGAAACTTTGAGCAGCGAGAAAAACAATCTGCCGAAAATTTCAAAGCCTATATGGATAATAGCCAGGTTCAACAAATTATTTATTTGACTGGAATTGTAAATGAAGAAGAACAACTCTCAAGCCATTTAAAATCTAGATTAGCTGTAGAAAAAATTCTTGATTCCTGTAAAGCACCTTTGACTGCTCTAAGAGCAGGAATCGTGGTTGGCTCCGGATCTGCCTCTTTTGAAATCATCAGAGATTTAACGGAAAAACTACCAATCATGATAACCCCAAGTTGGTTAAATACAAAATGTCAGCCTATAGGAATCCGCAATGTTATCGAGTACCTTACTGGAGTGCTTAAACACCCGCTCTGTTTAGGTCGTAATTTTGACATCAGTAGTGGAGAGATCCTGACCTACAAAGAAATACTGCTTGCTTATGCTAAAGTCCGGAAACTTAAAAGATATATTTTTACAGTTCCGGTTATGACTCCTAGACTATCTTCTTATTGGTTATACTTCGTTACCTCCATCTCCTACCCTTTGGCTGTTAATTTAGTCAACTCCATGAAAGTTAATATCATTGCAAGAAATTCAGATTTACAGGAGATTTTAAAGATCAAAAATATTCCTTATGAAAAAGCTGTTGAAATGGCTTTTCAACGCATTCAACAAAACATGGTTGTATCAAGCTGGAAAGATAGTTTCGCAAGCAGTCTCGATGATAGAACGCTTGAAGAAAACATGAGCGTTCCTGAATATGGTTGCTTTAAAGATAAAAAATCAAAAAAGGTTTCTTCTGACGACCTACCAAATATCATCGACAATATCTGGTCAATCGGTGGAGAAAGAGGATGGTACTACGGAAATTACCTATGGCGACTAAGAGGGTTTTTCGATAAATTGTTAGGAGGTGTTGGTCTTCGTCGTGGTCGCACCCATGCGGATAAAATTGATCCAGGTGATGCCTTAGATTTCTGGAGGGTACTGGTAGCAGATAAAGATAAAAAAAGACTTTTGCTTTACGCTGAAATGATCTTACCCGGCGATGCCTGGTTAGAATTCCAAGTGATTGAAGAAAAAGAAGAATTCTACTTAAAACAAATAGCCACTTTCAGGCCAGATGGTGTCTTGGGCAGACTATATTGGTTCTCCGTTTTACCTTTTCATTATTTTGTTTTCAATGGAATGATCAAGAAGATTATTGAATACAAAAAAACAGAACAAGATTTAACTAAACATTCTTGATAATAGAACTCTACTCTCAAGGTAAATACGAAATAACAGAACATTTGCCGAAAGGCTAAAACTCATACTACCTCATCAAAACTAATTCTAATGATATGCAATTTATAATGAAAAAACTCTACTTATTTAACCACAGTCAGCTTTTCAGAAAACTCTTCTCCTGAGCTAGAGTATATTTTAATGATATACAGTCCACTTGAAAACTGATTCGTTGGAACAATTAAATCTCTACCATCAACTTTGTCTGTTCTGATTGAAGAAGCAAATTTCCCGCAGAATCAAAAATTCTTATGATGACTCCTTCCAAGACATGGTTGTTCCAATTTAAATAAACAAATTCATTTGCTGGACTAGGAAAAATGTCAAAATCAGTTTTCTCTTTCTTGCCTTTTCTTAATTGCAAACATCACCTACTCCATCACAATCACTATCTTCTTGATTAGGATTTGGGATGCTTGGACAGTTATCATAATCATGACCTAGAGTCTCCATTCACTTTTATCCAAGATTATTACTTATTCGCATCATTTAATCTAGCTTTGCAAAAATCCTTACACCCACTATGCAAGTTTTAAAAACCCATTTTCATCCTCAATTGGAGCACATAGAAAACAAAACTATGTTTACTAGACTTGCTACAAGAAGCATTGCACTTCAAGGTGCTGACATATTATTGATGTACACGAAAAGATATGAGGATTATAGCCTACCGGGCGGGGGACTAGAGCAGGACGAAGACAAAATTATGGGCATGAAGCGAGAGCTTATCGAAGAAACGGGGGCCTTAGAAATTAAAAACATCCAGCCTTTTGGAGTTTATGAAGAATATCGTCCTTGGTACAAAGCCGACTATGACATCATCCATATGATTTCCTATTGCTTCACTTGTGAAGTAAACAAAGAACTTGGTACTTCAAAATTGGAATCTTATGAATTCAATAATGGTATGGAGGCTAAATGGGTAAATATTCATGAAGCAATAAAACACAATAAAAAGACTATGGCTACTAGTGACAAAAAAGGAATGTCTATCGAAAGGGAGACTTTCTTATTGGAGCTAATCGCAGAAAGAGGAAAACTTTAAATTATAGAAGCATCTATTAATGATTAGTATAGTCCATCATTTAGGTCTTTTTATAAACTTAGCTTATACTTTAACTTCATCTATTCTATTTTTTAATCTATTTACTTTACATTTGTTTAACTACTTTTCCAATTAAATCTTCCTTTTCCATTTATACCATCCAAATAACAACAAGAGCTAGATTTTTAAACAAGAGCCCTTGTAATGGACGTCTTACAAAACAGAAGATTAGCGGTAATCTTATTTGCTGACATAGCAGGCTATACTGCTATGATGGAAAAGGACGAAAGGAGTGCAGCCATCAAGCTTAGAAAGTTTCAACAACAGATACAAGATTTAACGAGCTTATCAAACGGAAAAATTGTAAACTTCTATGGAGATGGAGCACTTTGCACCTTTGACAATTCATTGGATGCTATCAATGCGGCCATAAGAATGACAAAGTCTTTTTCTGAACACTTTAATACAGAACCTGTCCCAGTAAGAATCGGTCTCCATACAGGGACTGTCGTTTTTGAAAACAATAAAATCTATGGCAACAGCGTCAACATAACTTCTAGGATTGAATCAATGGGCATTCCTGGTGCTGTGTTGGTTTCAAAAAATCTTAGGGATGATTTAAGAAATTACAAAGAACTGGCCTTTCAATCGCTTGGAAATTTTGAATTCAAAAACATTGAAAAGCCTATAGAAGTATTTGCCATTGCTATTGAGGGTTTTGTTGTTCCTAAAAAATCTGAGCTCAAAGGAAAACTAAAAACAAAAAGCAATCCTTATAAGTTAGTTTTAGCTGCAATTCTTCCACTGCTCCTATTGTTCTTAATTAGCAGATTCAATCAAAATAATGAAAACAGTAAGCTCTCTTTAAAGCTAGGCGCAATAGCCCCTAAAGAGAATTCTTTAGCCATATTACCCTTAAAAAATCTGAGCCCAAAGGACGATAATTATTTTGCCGAAGGAATGCATGATGACTTGATTACTTATCTTTCAAAATTAAAGGACATAAAAGTAATCTCCCGAAACTCCGTTTTGCCATTTAGAGATTCATCTTTACCCCTATCAAAAATTGCAAAAATTTTAAAGGTTCAAAACATATTGGATGGAAGCATTAGAATCTCTGGTGAGCACATTCGAATCAACATAAGATTGATTAATACCATCAAGGATGAAAACATTTGGTCTAATAGCTATGACGTTGAAGTAAACACCGAAAATATTTTTAGTATTCAATCAGAAATAGCTTCAGCCATTTCAGAAGCTTTAAACCAAACCTTTCATAAAAAAGAAGGAAATAATTTCAATAATAATCCAACAAAAAATCTAGAAGCCTACGAAGCTTATTTAAGAGCAAGGCAACTACTAGACAAAAGGAACAACAACTCTTTAGTAGAAGCACAATCGCTTTTAGAGAAAGCTGTTCGTCTCGATCCTGATTTTGCCTTAGCTTATATTCATTTAGCTACCGTTCATTATTTATTGCCCTATTATTCTGTAGCAAATGAAAGTAATTTCAAAATCGGAAAGGATTATCTAGATAAAGGTATGGCTATTCAGGACAATCTTGTGGAGGCATATGCACTAAAAGGATTCATACTCGCAGAAGAAGGCAATATGAAACGAGCCACCGAGGCCTTTGAAAAAGCAATAGCCATCAACCCAAACTACCCTTCGACTTATCATTGGTATGCTAGAGCTGTTCATCTGCATGAACAAGATTTTGAAAAAGAATATTTAATCCACCAAAAAGCAATGGAGTTAAATCCATTATCTCCGGTACTAATCACTAACTTAGGTATGATTTATCAAAATCTTGGGCAATATGAAAAAGCAAAGGAAACTTTTAGAAACTGTATCAACATTGAACCTGAATATTTTTCTACTTGGCGCCATTTAGCAAACAATTATTCTTTTCAGTCAAAATTGGATTCTGCAGCTTTAGTTATCCAAGAAGGAATTACCAATACAAAAAACAACAACTATTTAAAACTATACTTGTCCAATGCCTTTTTATTGATGGACATGGGTGAAGAGTTAAATACATTCCTCAACTCCTTTGATCAGACAAATCAACTCGAAAACACCATCTATCATGCCTCGAAACTTTCTTATGAATTATACATTAATAAAAACATTCAAAAGGCAGATGATTTAGAAAAGAAACTTGCCTCTATGGATAAGATTCCTAATGAGTATAATGATTTTAAAATAAATATGCCTCTTTATAAAAGAGATTGGAAGGCAATCATTAAAAACTATGAGTCCAATTATCCAAAAGACAATTTTAGTCACCTAAAGAGGGGGCAGCTAATTGAGATAAAAGAATTTCAAGATTACCTTTTCGCACTCAAAAAAACAGGTTCAGCCGAAAAAGCCAAAACCTTATGGAAGCTTAGAGGACAACAAGCGTTAACAAAACCAAAAGATAAAGATGAAAGCATGACAAATTTTTTACAAGGAAAATATTTAAAGCTCAGGGCTTTGATCTTAGCAGATAAAAATGAGCAGGCTCTATTCGCTTTTGAAGAGCTTTTCAAAGATGGCTTTGCCTATCCTTGGCAACATATAGAAATAGATCCCTTTTTTGATGAGCTCAAAAATCAAGATAGATTTATTTTACAGCTCCAAGAACTCAGGAAATTTATTGAAGATCAAAAGATTAGTTTCAAGGAAACAAATTTGGCTCTTTTGCAGTAATGAGCTTGCTGCGCTTTTTAAAAAATCATTCTTCTCGCATCATTAAATCGACATTACCTTCCCCAACACTTCCACCATTTGTACTTCCAAAACCTGCTGATACTGTTGGCGGATCTATGTATTCTAAGTCATGCGTCGGTGTAATTTCCAAAAGCATGCTATTATCTGTGATCTCAAAAATCCCATGGAAGGTATAAGTGTAAGGATAACCATAAGATGGATCAAGCTCTCCTTCTGGAATGGTTATGCTTACAGCATGGATACCATCAACTCCTGATTCATCAAAAGTATAGTTGCCTAGATTTTCTGTATGTCGAAAGCCTTCCCAAAAAAGTACGCCACCTGGTCTGAAAGTAATTTTAATTTCACCCCTGCTGTAAGCGTTTAAAGTTATTCCTAGCTCAGCATTCGCTGGAACCCATGTCCCAAAGATGTCTTCACAAGGAATACACATTGCTCCACCACAATCGATCCTTGCTTCATCCCCATTTAAGATGCCATCGGTGCAATCAAATTGGAGGCTAACATCATCATCTTCACAATTCGAGAAAAATAGCAATCCAAGGCACAATGTAAACAATGGTAAGAAAAAAGATTTAGAGCGTTTCATGATGTTTTACTTTATGTGCTCAGATTTAGTAAAAGGTAAATTTCCCTAAAAGTACAAATCTTATGATTTGTTAACAATTAAGAATTTTGTTAATGAAACTGCTCACTTGTTAATGACCTGTTACCTACTTGTTGTGCACCTGTTATCTACTTGTTGTACACTTGTTATTCTTGCAATTATCATCGAAAATTTCACTTCGTTCGTCGTGATTTTTGGACTTTAACATTTTTTATTGCCACCTTTCAGCTTTGAAGATGTCTTTCTAGTACATCGTTTAATTTCACAGCAATTTATTTTGCTACAACCAAATGACTTTAATCATTTTGATAACAATCGTTCATAATGAAATACAATACCTATTTGTTTTACGTACTAATACCTTTGCTTTTTTGCCTTTCGGCAAATGCCAATGACCGCGTTCAGAGTCGAGGACACAGAATGAGTATTTTTGATACTTTCTCTGATAAAAAAGTAGTGAACATCACTATCGAAACCGATTTTGATGAACTCATCGAAAATAAATTTAAAGATGAATATCAAAAAGCGGTCATCAAATACACTGACGTACAAGGCAATGATGTCGAACGTAAAATCAAAGTTAAAGCAAGAGGTAAATACCGCAAACGTGTATGCGATTTTCCTCCTTTGAAAATTAAATTCTCTAAAGACGAATTGACTAGTGAAGGACTTGCTGATTACAATAAAATCAAATTAGTCAGTCATTGCTTTGATGAAATTGATGGAACGTATCCAGATCAGCTTATGAAAGAATACTTAGCTTACAAATCATTTAACCTGCTTTGCGAAAAAAGCTATAGAGTAAAACTGGCCTTGGTAAACTATGTAGATAGAAAAAACAATTCAAGCTTCCAACAATATGCGATCCTTATTGAAAGCACAGAAGAATTAGGAGAAAGACTAGGCCGATATCCAAGAAAATTATACAGCATTCAAAAAGAAGAAATGGATGACAAAGAGTTTGGATTAGTAAATGTATTCCAATTTATGATAGGCAATCGTGATTGGGACCTACAAGCTGGCAAAAACCTGAAAGCATTTCCTTCGATGGATAATAAAAAGATCTTAGTCATTCCTTATGATTTCGACTTTGCCGGTTTGGTGAATTCTCCTTATGCTAAGCTACTTCCAGAGCAAAACAATGAGGGCATCCAAGAAAGGGTGTGTGAAGTAAAATTTAATAATGCAAAAAGTTTAGAATTCGTTTTAAGCAAAATGGAAAATAAGAAAGAGGATCTTTTAAACATGATAGAATCCTTTGAGTTTTTAGAACCTAAAGCTAAAAGAGAAACCTCTCAATACATATTATCTTTCTATAAACTTATCAAAAACAGAAAGAAGGCTAAAGAAGTATTCCTTTATAAACCAAGTGACTTATAATTGACTAAAAAGAACAAGTTTGGAAAGCAAGAAATTTTTTCTTTGCTTTCTGAATTTTTCACATCTTAAAAAAGGTATCCTTAATTTTCATATATCTCAATCCCATCATGAAAAGCTCCAAAAGAAAACCAGTAGCCCATAAATGCATTGGGCTGATCTAATTGTTCTCCTGCAAATGGGCCAGACCTCACGAAGCCCTTGACGTCCAAAACATTGTCATTGGCGTCACGACCTATTATAGGAAAGTTACTGAAATCAATTTCAAAATCTACCAGTCCTATATTCTCAAAACTCAAAATCAAGTTGTCTTCCTTAGATCCTAAGATCAACAAGTCTTTTTCACCGATTACATCATGAATGGCCTTTGGATTTTCAAAGAGTTCTAAAGAATAAACTTTCTTTCCGTAGTCTTCAATAAGTCCGAGCACCCTTTCTTTTCTAGGTAATCTTTTATCATCTATGGAAAGCGGAAAAATAATGCGATTATTATTTGTCTTATAGTCTCCATATGGGTATCGATCGTAATCCCTATCGAATCCAGTATCTTCATTCAATACAATGGAAACAGGAAACATTCTTTTCCATGTTTTCCAAGTGGTCTCAACAATCGGAAAAGTATTTATCTTCTCTCCTAACAGGTCTCCATTCACACATGACATAGTTAATTGTGACCAATAAGAATCCGTAGATCTGTCATAAGGCATTAAGTTATTGTTGTAAAGTTTCCCACTCACTCCAAAAGTCGATGAACCTGCACTCAAACTTCTATCCCAGGCGTTAGCGGTACCTGTCAGCGGACAATAGGTCAATGCGTATGACATGTCCCCAAGTTCATCATTTACTATTTCATGCCAATCCAATACAGGATGCGGGTAGGCTACAACTGCGCCTCCATTAAACATCCCAATAACTAAATCTGTATCTTCTAAATAATCAACATTTTGAGTTGAGGTAAATTTAGGATTATCAATAGATGGTATTCCATCTTTTCCAGGGCCACCATCCATCACCTGAGCGGAAGGAATTAACCAGTCCGTTTCTACAGCATCATTTATTCTCCCCTCGTCGTCTCCACCGCATGCAAAACATCCAGTGATCAAAAGTAAAGTAACTAGGTAAGCTATTATTTTCATCATTATAAATTTAAAAAGTGTCTAAATTGAATTCCGAATCTATAGTCGCTAGTAATTTGTAGTCCATCAAGATTTTGCCATATCGGCAATTCTCCAAAAACCCTAAGCGTGCTTTTTTGCTTAAAGAAGTAAGCTAGGCCAAAAGGAATGCTCAACCATTGACCGCCGCTGTTAGAAGATAGAACTCCTTGTTCAACATTTGCCTCGCTAATTCTTAATTGTAGTCCAACGTCTGGTAAAATAAAGTTTGTTTGCAAAAGCAAATTATAAAAAAGTTGAGTTTGCAAAATTAATTCATTCCCAAACTTAAACTGCCTTCCAGCTAATTTTTGCGGATCCCCAAAATGTTGATTCGTAGTATTTATTTTGTAAGATGCACTATTCATTAAACTTAAGTTTTTTAGTACGAAATGATTTTTCTGATGGAAAGTTCGAATTAAAAAATCATAGCTTCCTGATCCACTTTGCATATCAGGAGATAAGACTACTCCGCGATCATCATCATGAAATATTTTACCTGTAGGGACTTTAATTCCTAGTGCCAAACCAAAATTATTCATGGGCTTATTCAAAAAACTTATTGAAGTCTTAGGTTTTGTTTGAAAATTGTATTGAGCTAATAAAGTCAGATCTCCCAAACCATTTGACACCTCTGCCTGAGAGAAGCTTTCACGTGCTTGATTCACATAAGGCAAAATTGCAGAAAATGCTATTTTTTTGTTCAAAGCATAATCTATTTTCAACATCAGATTTTGACCAGTTCTGCTTCTAGGGTCATTTCTTAAAACTTCATTATCGTCAACTAGTCTATTTACACTATTAAACGAATATTCCAATTGAACAACTAGCATGTTGGAATCTATGGCATTGATGGCCAAACTTGTGCTGATGGGTGCACCAGCCGTACAACAAGTTTGCCCTTGAAGACTTGTCCCCAAAAGCAAAGCATTAAATAAAACCAATAAGAAAATCATCTTATTCAAAACAACAATTATTATTACTGAGTATTAATCTAATGATTAAGTCCCACAATTGTTTGTCTCTAAGATTACAGTCTCCTTAATTTGGCTAAAAAATAGTATCAATTGTCTTTTGAACTTTTATTTTTTTCATTCTTGGGAAAGGACAGGTCCGTACTCGTATAACTATCGCCGTAAGTAAGTGCTGCCGTATAAACTTGCTTGATCGCCTCAATAACTTGGTCTTCATTTAGCTCTTTTAAAGGATGGGTGAATGCAGACCAATTTTCTCCAGTTTTTGATTGTTCATAGTCTGCGCATGAATTACACAAGTAAGTAAGCAGAAACACAAGATGGAGAAGAGCTTTTTCATGAATTATTTTAATTAGTTATAAATATTAAATCAAGAGCATTCCATATTCTCTTAGGCAAATGTCTTTTAAGAAGCTTATTCTAATTAAATAATTAAGAGATAATTATTATATTAATCTCATATGAATTTAAACCAAATGTTATTTCGAAGGAGTATTTTAATCATCTTTTTCTACCTTCTGCTCGCACCCCTAAATGCTAATACACTTTTTCTTTCCTACCTCCAAAAAGATGATCAAATCGAATGTATTGGAGTCTGTAAAGATCAAGTCGAAAGATTAGTTTATCCAATTGATAAATTATTAGAACACACTCACACGCTATATGATGCCGTAGAAAATAAGACGCACAAAAAAATGCCTGACTTTTTAAAGAGTCAAGCATATTTAAGTGAGCATTTAATCCATCCTTTTGAGGGCATGTTAGAAAATTGTTCTAGTATACAGATTACCCTTGATTCTACACTTCTAAAAATTCCGTTTGAATACTTGCGGCTTAATAAGAAAGAGTTGTCCACTTACAGGGCAATGGTTTTTAGATTGCCTGATACAAATTTTGCTGTGCAACATGAAAGCATAAATTTAGAGAGCGGAACGATAGTAAGAGATAAATCCTGTGATCCACAAAATGCTTGTAAGACCATCAAAGAAACCAATGCAAAATTTAAATTCTTCAGTAGCAAAGAAATAAAACCGAATGACTTAGCTTTACAAAATCAAGATTTCCTTTTGATCAGTGCACATGGCTATGCTTACGAAAATAACAGGGGAGTCTTAGGCTGGGATTACATCCACATGCAAAGAGAAACTTTGATAAAACTAAATCCAAAATTGGCTTACTTTGACTCCTGCCAACAAGGCATCAATCTTAACTATTTAGAAGCTTTTAAAGCGGCAGAAGGTTTGAATTATTACATCGCTCCCATCATAAGCAATGACGCTGGAGACTCTTCAACCAAAACCATTGAATGGTTTTTTGAGTTTTTGCAAAATGGCTTAACGCCAAGCAAAGCATTATTTGAAACCAAAAAGAAACTTAAACATCATTATAAAAGAAAAAAGTTGCTGACTATATACAACAAAGCTTTATCTTTTAGACTTTATGAACTTTAAATCAGCCTTTGGATTTTATTAGTTACATACCAACAATCTTACCCATACTACTTTTTTTAATCATGCTTTTTATGGGCATGACTTTAAAAGTAGGAGATTTTAAACGTGTTGCTGTATATCCTAAAGCAGCACTTATAGGCCTAACTAATCAAATGATACTACTCCCTTTGATTGGTCTCGCCATTACAAAAATAATTCCATTAGAAAGCGCTTTTGCAATTGGCATTATGGTAGTCGCTGCAAGTCCTGGAGGAGCTGTATCAAATTTGATTTCTCATTTATCAAAAGGTGATACTGCTTTGTCTATTTCACTTACTGCTTTTTCAAGCATATTCACCATATTTACCATTCCTTTCATTATCAATTGGTCATTAAATCATTTTGCGACAGCAGAATCTGCAAGCATCCATTTGCCAATAGGCAAAACAATTATCAATATTTTTAAGCTGACAGTATTACCAGTTATTTTGGGTATGTCATTAAACCATTTTGCAAAAACCTTTACAAAAAAAGCCAACAAAATTATTCCTTGGATTTCTGGAGCAATCATTATAATTGCATTGATCCTCATTTATTTTAAATTAGACGAAATAGGAAATGTGTTTGATTTTGTGAAAGCATCTTTCTTGGCAGTCTTAATTTTGAATGCTGCTACTTTAGCTATTGGTTTTTTTAGTGCAAAGCTTATGGGATTAAATACAAAACAAGCTACTACTATAGCTATAGAAACAGGAATGCAAAATAACGTTTTAGGAATGGCAATAGCTACTTCCCCTTCATTATTAAATAACTCATTAATGGCAGTTCCAGCTGGAGTCTATGGTTTATTAATGTGTACGACAGCAACCATTATGATATTCATCTTTAGAAAAATGAACAATGATAAAATTAACTCTTAGTGCTTCAAATGCAAAAATATTAGTTGTTGGTAGTAATAGTGGTATTGGACTAGCTTTTATAAAAAAATTAAAAACAACTGGCGCACAAATTATTGGCATAGACATCCAAGCAACAAGTAAAGAAAACATAGATTTATATCATTGCTTAGACCCAAGAGACTTTAATGCAATGCAAGAAATAGCAAAAACAACTGCTATACAAGAATTAGATGCATTAGTAAATTTATCTGGGAGCATAAACACTTTTAAAACTATTAATACGCTGAGCATTGAAGAATGGAATGAAACATTTGACATTAGTTTTAAATCTTGTCTCAACAGCTGCAAGGCTTTTATTCCAAATCTAAAAAAAGACAGCACAGCTTCCATCGTTAACATGTCTTCTGGTTTAGCATTTATTGGTCAGAAAAATTATGGCCCTTATTCGGCGGCAAAAGCAAGCATTATAAGCCTTACTAAAACTTTAGCTTCAGAACTTGCTCCACAGATCAGGGTAAATTCATTGGCACCAGGCGCTGTTGACACAAACTTTATTTATGAAGGGGATGGAAGTACCAGAATAAATCTTGAGGCTTATAAAAAGATGGTGCCATTAGAGTCTATGGCAAAGCCTGAAGAAATTGCTGATTTGATTATTTACTTAATAAGCACTAGTGCTAGTCACATGACTGGTCAATGTATACACATTAATGGCGGAGCAATGATGTTATAATTTATTCTGAAAGGATGATTTCTTCAAAAACACCTGCATCAATCCAGCCTCTATTTTTATCTTTTCCAAGGACAAAAGTTGAGCCGATAAAATTTTCTCTTTCTTCACTTTTATCATTATCACAATATGCAATAGCAAAACCCATTTTTTTATCCTTCATCAATGGCTTTAAGCTATTCACTCCATCATCTTGATAACTATCATCATAGATACTAATGGCTAATTCCCAAGTTGAAAGATTCCCTTTGGTAAGTCGGTTATTAACAATATGTTGGTAATAATGTGGAATACTATCTGGTCCTATATCTGCTACTTTTCCATCAAGTGCAATGTGGTAAGCAAATGCATTATGATTGTATTGATGTATTCCTTTAGAATTGTCTTCGTCTATAAAAACTTCGAGGCAATCATCATCCCAATACTTAACTAAGCCATCAGGATGCGTGTCCACTAAATGGTCGTCTATTATTTCTGCGAGAATATACAAATAGTCTTTGCTCCAAAGTATTTTATACTTTCCGGAAAAATCCTCTGGCGAATAATCCTCCCCTAACCATTTTTGGTCAATGGATCTCCAAACTGTTGTTTGCCAAGCATCTTCGTTCCCAATTCCATCGATTAAAATTTTGGAGGTAGATTTTTTAACTTGGTAAAGACTTAATGAGCTTTCTTTGGATGAACAAGAATAAATAATAAAGCAGATTACTGTAAAAAAGAAATACCTCATTTAAATTGTTTTTGCAAATATGCGTCAAATTGTATTAAAATCAATTGCCTTTCTTCAAGAGAAATTCTTGAAACAGCATATGCTACAAATGGGTCCAAAACCTCATAACCTACTAATTCAAAAATGCCTTCATTGATGTTTCTTAAAATTTTATTCAGGCTTCTTTTATTACTTCCCTCAGTTGAGTATGCTGACTCAGGGCTACCAGTGGTGATACTTAGAAAAGCTTTTTTACCATTAAATCTTCCATTTTCATGAAATCCATAATCCCCACCATATGCCACACCATAAGCAAAGACTCGATCTACCCAACCTTTTAATATTGCCGGCATTCCAAACCACCAAAGCGGAAAATTAAAATTAATGACATCAGCTTGAATAAGCTTTTGCATTTCTCCATGGAGTACTTCATTAAAAGAATTGTCCTTAGAAGCATGCAATTGTTCCATCGCATATTTATAATGTGGACTATTAGAAAGCTTCAAAAAATCATGCTTGCCACCGATAGGATTAAAATTCATTTTATAAAGGTTGGATTCCATGACCTCATGCCCTAGAGCTTCAAGTTTCGACTTGGACAATTGATTCAGTGCAGAACAAAATGAATCTGAATTTTCATGAGCGTGTACCAGGAGAATCTTCATTTTTAGGTTTTTAACCAATCACCTATTCCATACGGATCAGGTAAGGGTGCAGAAACATGTTCGTGCTTTATTTTCCAATCGCCTTCGGATAATACCATGACAAAACTTACGCGAAAACGAGTCGTAAAAGCTTTTTCTTTGACATTTAAGGTCAAGTCTGTAATCCCCCCTAACCACCCCATTTTTCCTTCTATTTCTTCAAAAGGCCCTTCGACCCATTCGTACGCCTGCATCTTGATTGGGGAATCACAAAAATCTACCCAGCCCTTGGCAATTTTAGAAAAACCTAATGTTGAGTACCTCGGTCCTTCTAATATGACATATGTTTCTTCGGTAGAAATATAGGCTGCTTCTATTTCAGCGACATTTTTTTCAAGTACAGCGTCCCAAAATTTTTCTATTCTTGCTTTTAAGATCATTACATTTTATCTATATCGTCAGCAATTTCATGTAAACTTTTGTCTGGATTTTTAAGCTGCTCCATTTCTTGTTGAACAATCCTCAAAATTCTAGATATGTATTCGCTATGCCATTGCTGTCTTTCTTGTTCCGTTTTCTTCGAATCAGGAACATAATTATTTATTTCTTCTTTTGTCAATATTCCTTTGGCTTCCAAAATTCGCTCTAAGGAATCCAATCTTTCTCTTGTCACTGCTAACTCCATCCCAATAGCCATGGTGATGTTTAAAACTCTTTCGACAGCAGGATCGTCAAAAAAGTATGGCCTTGCTCCTTTTGGCTTGTTTGAGGCAATACCTATATAGTCTATCAAATTTTCCATGATCTATTACAAAGATTTAATGAATTAATTTATTCTATTATCGTTTCCAAGCACCGAACACATTCCAAATTGGAGACCTTCCATGATCTTCAGGTTCATCCGATTTTTTGGTGCCATCGTCAAGGTCATTGATTGCTTTTGCTCCTATCTGCATAAATTCTTTACCATCAAATCCACAATCCTCCATTAATTGCTTGGGATCAATATCATGCATCTTTGACCAATAAGGTTCAGAATTATTGTAGGCATCCCAATCACGAATCCATTGCTCATACATACTCATGTCATCCGTATACTGAGGTTGTTCTATATGCATTGTTATGCCATTCGGTCTTAAGCACCTAAATATTTCACGCATTATGTTGTAGATGGATTTCCCTCCTGTTTCATGCAAAAACATTGTCGTCTGAATCCAATCGAAAGATTCATTTTCAAAGGGCAAGTTAGAAGCTTCTACTTGCATAAACTTTACATTATTAAAACCGAGAGCTTGAGCTCTAGCATGTCCATACCTTAGCATAGGTCGTCCGGTATCAATAGCAATTACCTCAGCATCAGGATACAGTTTAGCAATCGGCAAAGTATTATGTCCAATGCCACAACCGATGTCTAAAATCCTTTTAGGATTAAATGAAGGATGATTATTCTTCATCCACTGTGCAATAGCTTGTCCTCCTCCATCGGAATATCTTCCTAGTAAACCTGCAGTGGTAACAAAAAGACCGCCATCATAGTTAGCAGCATTGCAGACATCTCCTTCAAAAAGTTCTGTATGATAAGAACCTGGCATAAGATGATTATCAACAGCCAATAAATAAGGAGGGACTTTTACCTCATCATTTAAAATCAAAGTATTCTTTCCTTCATTTAATTTATTCACTTTATCTCTTAGCGCAACAGCTTGACGATAAGTCATAGACCTGCCAGCTTGTTGCCTCATTTCCATAGTCAATCTTCTTAAAGCAGACCAGGTTTGATAATGTGGATCTTCTGCCATAGCATCTCCTAATTCATCCTTTGTTTGAAAAGTTCTTCCTTTTTCTTTTTCGAATTTAGGTTGAACTCTTTTTTCAAAAGCAGTAGAATTACCTTGGGACACATGTGCAAGGTGCTTGTTTAGATTTGCCAAGAAATTATAACGTGCTCTTTCGTCATGAGTCAATTCTGGAAAGACTTCATGCTTTGCTATCTTATCGTATGTAGGTGGTAAATTTTTAGCTGCCATGATTTACTATTTTAGGTTATGCCTAATTACTATTTTAACGATCAAATGTATTTCAACATTTGATCCATTTTAATTTTATTTTTTTCTCGATTTAATTTCGAACCGTAACCTCCACCGCCCGGAAGCACCAAGATAAGTTCTTCACCTGGATGTAATTTATCTAATCCTTTCTTAGGAAATTCTCTTTCAGGGATGATGTTTATTGACCCCAAGGCACCATCTTCGCCACCACAAATTCCTTTTGCCACAGTGGTGGTTTTTTCGGTTAGTATGGATATATTTAATGGTTTATCTCCAATGTTTTTAAAACTAAACTTCTGGCCTAAGCCACCCCTATATTGGCCATCTCCACCGGAACCTTGCACCAAAGATTTTTCAGTTACTAAGACAGGGACATCATTTTCAAGAACTTCAATAGGGACATTAGCAACATTGGTTGGAAAACTCAGCGTATGCTCACCATCCAAACCTGGCCGAGCTCCATAACCGCCATTAAGGAAAAAATATTCCACAAACTCTTTTTCTTTATGCATCCCATTTAATACAATGCACCAACATGCACTACCACAATCAGCTTGTATCTTTTCTGGAACTGCTTTGGCCAATGCTCCAAACACCACTGAATGCAACATATTACCAGTTATATTTCTTGCACCAAGTGGTGAAGGTTTTTTTGCATTAACCAAACAATTTTCAGGAGCAGTTACTTTTATTGGGTAAAAAGCGCCATCATTATTTGGCACATCCGGACTAAAAGTACATTTAACCGGATAGGCAGTATAGGCATAAGTATAATTAAGCACAGCATTAATGCTTAATGGATGTGCTGCCGAAGTGCCTTCATAATCCATATGGATCTCATCATCTTTTATTGTAATGCTGAGTTCAAAATGACAGCCATTTCCCAAGCCATCGCCATCTGTATCGTAAGCATATTTATATACGCCATCGGGTGCTTTTAAAATTGCTTCGCGCATAGATTTTTCAGAAGAATTTATTACTGCATCACTTAATGCTTCTAGGTTGACCAAATCATTTTCAACCATCATTTTATTCAAGGATTTAATCCCTTGATCATTGGCTGCTATTTGAGCTTTGATGTCTCCAATGGTCTGAAGGGGAGCTCTTACATTATGTTCAAGAATATTAAACAAAGTTTCATTCGGCTTTCCTTCCATCATCAATTTAGTAGGAGGAACCATTAATCCTTCTTCGTATAAATCCCTAGACCCTGCACCCCATAAGACTCCACCCATATCTGGTGAATGGGCGATAGTTCCAATAAAACCAATTAAGTTTTTATTATAAAAGATCGGAGATACAATTCCAATATCAGGTTTATGACCAGCACAAAGCCATGGATCGTTGGTCATCACAACATCTCCATCTTTCCATTGATCCAATGGAAAATGATCTTTTATCAAGGCCTTTGTCAACATTGGTAAAACGCCTAAAAAGGAAGGCACCGAGATACTAGATTGTGCAATACTTCTACCTTTGGCATCCATTAGGACAACAGCGAAATCATTTGACTCTCTGGTGACTGTTGAGAAAGAAGTTCTTTGTAAAGTTGTCCCAGCCTCATCAACAATACTGATCAATCTCGACCAAAGGATCGAAAGTGTGATGGGATCAAAAGCTGTATTTGTTTTTAACACTATAATTATTTAAGGTCCAAAGTTTAGCTAAGTATTAAGTTGCTAAACATTTTTTATTTAATCAATTTTATTGGCAAAGCGTCGACCTAATATTCTCCCAAAACTTAATGCAGGCGTAATCGCCATTCCACTGCAAAATGCATTTCCGCTTGTAGCGCCTAAACCCAAAATTTCTCCTGCTGCATATACACCAGGTATTGCATGATTATTCTTATCTAAAACTTGCAATTCTTTATTAACAGTTAAACCACCAAAAGTAACCAATAAAGAAGCATGTACTTTTACAGCATAAAAAGGTGCTTGTACTATTTTATGTTTTAAATATGTTCTTCCAAAATCTGG
>CALDYJ010000089.1 GCA_937941095.1 uncultured Saprospiraceae bacterium
TGGGACTGTCGCAGATGTGGTTGTTTGTGGCGAGACTGTAAGTTGGGAACTTAACATTGAAGAGGCTGGAATTTTAACAATTGAGGAAATGCCCTATGGGTTCACCTTTGAAGGTCTGAGCTCATCTGATTGTGGAGCCACCTTGATTTCTTCTACTCCCATTACCATCGATATTCCCGAAGCTTGCTCAATTATCTATGAAGTAAAAGCTAATTGTGAATCTTTTATAATCGGAGATCCTGATCAAGGAGGAAATCCAGATACAACGTTCACCAGTACATTTACTTTTGAAGGAGAAGAAATAATTCTAGACGTAATTGCTTCTATTAATGAACCCATCTTAAGTATTGAACTTGTTGCTGAAGAAACGAATCCAATGCCATTTGAACCTTTCAAAAGAATCATTCGAATTTGTCAAGATGGTACAGATGCTTATTTGATCGATGACTTGGAAGTTTGTTTTGATCAAAGTACCAGCATCCTCTTAAATTCGGTTTCAATACAATCAAGTTCTGGACTAATACCACTTACAATTGATGCAAACACCTGTATTAGTATTGCAACATCATTGTTTGTTCATGCGCTAGATAGACAAAACGCCCCTACAGGATTCGAGGACGACAAATTAGAAGGACCATTCTCGGATACCACAAATTTTGCAGAGTGCATGTACCTAGAATTGGACCTCGAAATAAGTGCATGTGAAGAAGGTGATTACGAACAAACTATTTCTTCGACTTGGGCTTGTAATAATCAAAATTGCGCTTTACCAGATTCATTAGCATTGAATTCAAATCCTAATCCTGGAGAACCCAATTTGGAATTAACTTTCAAAGAAGCAAATGATAATGCTTGCATAAACGAAAACTTTAGATGGAAAGCCATCAATGTGAAAAATACTGGATCTGCTCCTGCGTCAAACATTAGTCTGTTTTTGAATATCGGGCCGGGTGGCCTCATGCAGTCAAATTCTAAAAATGCCTTTGATGCCGGTCAAATCATTATGGTGGATACAAATAATTTGCAATCAACAATTGCTACAAATAATCTGAGTAGTACACTTTTTGATGTAAACGGGAGCCAAGCAGAATGCTTAACTAATTTTTCAAATCTTGGGGGTTTAGATTTATCAACAAATTTTGAAGCAATCATTCCAATTACGCTTGAAGCAGGAGATAGCATTAGTATTTTGTTTCCAGAATATTATTGTTGTGAATCTTCTTGTGGAGCAATAGATTCTTGGTTGCAAAGTTCTAGAAGTTGTGAGTATACAAATATATGCGGAAGCAGTTCTTATCTCATACCTTGGCAAAATATAAATCCTTACTTTGATTACACCATTGCAACATCTTCTGTATTGCCAAATGATTTAGACGATGCCCAATCCTCATCACTGTCTTTAGATGTTACGGACTTTAGAGTTGGAACTTATTTACCCCAGCATAATATCCCTTTCAGTTTTTTTATGAGCGTCACCTTAGATTGTGGTTTAACTTACAATGGTAATGCACAATTTTTTTTAGGTGATGGTTCCCTTGCAAGTCCTGATGTTTTGACTTATGATGCTAACAGTAAGGAACTTTATATAGAGTTTGGATTTCCTTTCGCCCATGATCAGGTACTTTTTCAGGAAGGAAGTTTTGCCTTAGATGTTACAGGTGAATGTGATGCCTGTGGTGGCGGACCAAAACTACTCGACATTCAAGTTGGGCTTGTCCTAGGAGATAATTGCAACAACCCATGTGAATTATTGACGCAATGTTACACACATCTTGTTGACTTGCATTGTAGCAATTGCGAATGGGAGGGAATCTCGCCCAACTCTTATTCAATTGAAAGAACAAATTTTGGTTTACAAGATTATAATAACGATGGTATTGCAGATAATAGTTCTTTGGCTTCAGCTAACAATCCTGACGTGAAAAAAAACAGGGCAACCATTGGAGACACTTTAAAAGGTCAATGGACGGCAATTGTGAACACCTCTGCCGCACATCCTATTTGGAATTATGCTTACGCTCAAACAGTAATGAGTGGATTGACTGCTTCGAGATATGTTGAAGTATTTAAAGCTGAAATAGAAGTACACGATAAAAGTACCGGAAATGTTTTGACCTGCAATAATGTTCCTTTTGATCAAGTCGGAATAGACGAAGCTAATTTTGATTTTTCACCAATAAGTATGTGCTTTAATGGATGTCCTGATTTGTGTGTCTTTGGCTATCAAGAAGGAGACAGCATTGTACTTTCCGCTTACTATACCATTATAGATACAGATATTTGTGCTTATCAAAATTCGATGGATATTCAAGTAGCCACTGACATGTATGCTGCAGAAGTTTCCAATCCACCAGAAAATAATCCAAGTCCTTGTTCAACTTGCGATCCAATTATTCCTCCAACCTTTAGATGGACCTGCGAAAATTACTCAGGTTCATGGTATATGGTCAATCCATTTATGATCAGTGGGACTAATGGAGATCATGCTGCAATAGGATGCAATAGTCTTAGCGCATCTCAATCTTTTTATTGGTCTATTGGCGGTGTTTATGGAAATAACTTTCCTTTTGAATATAGGCCTCTGGCAATTACAGAGACGGTCTGGTTTACAGTTCCTCCAAATTGGATAGTGAATGAATGGTCTATTATTAATAGAGTTGGTGCAGGTGATGGCTCTAGTCAAGGTGGAAACAAAAGTAGGGTAGACGCAACCATTAATAATGCAATACCCGACGGTATAGATCCATCTCCAAATTTTGGTCAAGCAGGTTCAATAGCCTATCGCTTTGATCTAGAACAATATTTTAATGACGGTACATTTACTGTTTCAGATGAAGGATCTGAATTGACGCTCATGGTCGAACTTACACCGACCTGTGAATTAGAAAATCTCAATGGGGATTATACTCAACACCTTGCAGAATTCAAATGGCTCAACAACAACTCAAATTGTTTTTATGATCCATTCATACCATCCAAGGATAACATAAATTGGATAAAACCCAACGTAGCTTTACAAGCTAATAAACAAACGATTCCAGTAGAATGTCCAACAATTGAATGGCCATTATCTGCCATTAATTTAAGTAATGGCCCTGCAGAAAATGCATTCTTATACATATCACCTAATCCCGCATTCACCATAAACGAAATTAGAGACAGCAATAATGTTGTCATCCCCAAATCTGGTTCTTTTTATTCGCTTAGTGTACTAGGTGCTAGAGATCAGTTGGACCTCATCATTGACGCTACTTTTAGTAGTTGCCAAAAAGATAGCATAAATGTATTCTTAGGATGGGATTGTGATGCTTTGCCGACAGATATTTCTGATGCTTGTGATTTAGAAAACATCTGGTTATTCGCTGATCCCGGAGAAGCTTCATTGAAAATGTCTGTAATCGAACCAGCTGGTCCATTAAATATTGGTCTTTGTGACTCTGTGTATTTTGAATTTGGATTCAGAAACCTCGGAGATGCAAAAGCATTTAATTTGAACTCTTCTCTTTATTTACCGCTAGAAAACATAAATATAGTTCCTAATTCATTACAAATTGAATACCCTTGTGGATCTGGATATGTCAATTGGGCTTCTACTTACCCCCAAGGGCAGAGTACGATTCTAGGAAATTTATTCAAGTTCGATTTTACAAACGAATCAACACAGAATCCAAACATAGCTCCCATCGGTCAAGCCTTCGAAGACGGCCTTGTTTTTCCTACGATTAGTGAAACAGAAAATTGCTTCAATATAAAATTTGAAATGGTCCCAAATGGGGAATGTGGTTTTCAATCAAGTGGTGGAACAATCAGAACCATTTTTAAAGGTGACAATCCTTGTGGTGTTTTTGATGATCCGGCAGGAGAAATTTCTACAGGAATTCAAAACACAACAACAATAAAAATACTTGGTTCTGATCCGTATGAAGTGGCTCTTAATGCATCAATTGATCCAGTTATTAATGCCTGTGTAGAATATCCAGTAATTGATTTTACTTTGGAGTTATTAGACGATACTTTAACTGGGCCTAATGATAGTATCATGATTCTGCTCCCATTAGGATTAACACATGAATCCAATTCTCTAAACCTTCCGCTAACAGAAAATATTCAAGGTGGCATTAAAACTTTATCATTCCCAATTGATCCTCCAATTGCCTTAAATGAAGTTTTAAATGTACAATTTGTATTATCTACTTTACCTGAATTGATGGACTGCGAACAAGAAATAATTTCCATTCGTTCTTCGACTGCTGAGGAGTTGATCTGTGCTAGTAATGACTCCGGTGATCCTTGCTTTGTCAATACTTTTACCGCCGTTGAAGAGTTATTCGTACAATTTGATAAACCAGATTTTGAAATTGAGATTAAATCTGCTCAAGCTGATTGTGGATCAGATTCCTTAAATACTGAACTAATATTTATGCTTAGGAATATTTTTTCTGAAGACATTCAAGCAGATCAAAAAATTAAGATTGATGTTTATGCTAATCCGAATAATGATTGCCAGAATGTATCGAATGATTCCATTACCAGTTTTTACATTAATGGACCATTGCCAGCTGGGGCAGAGATTGAATACATTCAAAATGTTTTGTTGCCTCCATCCCTCTGTAATATTGAATTGAGACTGATAGATTGTGTGTGCACCGATTTCATTTCTGATTGTGAAAAGATAGAAATATTCCTTCCCTCAATTGCTGATACGACTGTCTGTTCTGAGGAAATGTTTCAAGTGGAAACATGTGAAAATCCAAACTTTACTTACCAATGGTCGGCATTAGGAAGTGCTGATATTCTTTGGTTGGATGATCCAAGCATTCACAACCCAAGCATTAGTGTACCAAACATTAATGGAGTCTTAGAAGTTTATGAATTTGAAGTGGAAGTAAGACTAAACCCAACTTGTAGTTTGCTGGATACCCTAAAAGTTTTTGTGGTGCCTAGCTTTGAAATCTTACAAGTTGAAACTTTGTGTCAGGGAGACTCACTGATAATGGCAGATACTACCTTCAAAACAACAGGAGCTTATACCATTCAATTGCCTACTTCTCAAGCCTGTGATTCTGTGATCAGTTTGGATCTAACAGTCTTTGATTCTTATGCTTTAGTGCTTACTGATTCTTTATGCCAGGGTGATTCTTATCTTGTAGGAGATTCTATCTATACAGAAACCGGAAGTTATAGTGACACTCTTTTAACGGTTGATGCTTGCGATTCTATTGTGAATTTGAACTTGACTGTTTTCCCTTTTTTTAATATTGACTCAAGTGCTTTTATCTGCGAAGGTGATTCAATTGTTGTCGGCTCTAATGTTTATACATCTACCGGTAGCTACTCTGATTTATTGCAGACTAGCCATAACTGTGACTCTTTAATTAATTTAGATCTTACAGTCTATCCTTCGTATGAATTTTTCCTTACGGAAAATATTTGTGTGGGAGATTCAATAAAAATTGGAGATACATCATTTGTCAATACTGGACTTCATGAATTGATTTTAAAAACCTTCGACAGTTGTGATTCTATTTTTCATTTAGACCTCACCGTAAATGAAACTTATTACATCGAATTAGAGGAAGAAATCTGTGAAGGATCATTTTTTGAAATAGGAGATTCTACTTATACAAAAACAAATTATTATTTAGATACCTTATCCAGCTCTTTTGGATGTGATTCCATTATATCCTTAAACTTAATGGTCCACGAAATTTTTGATACCCTACTGATTGAAGAAATTTGTGAAGGAGATTCGCTGCATGTCGGAAACACTTTTTACAAGTCAAGTGGTTCATATGAAGATACCTTACTTACTTCTTTTGGATGTGATTCCATTATACGTTTAGACCTCAGTGTGAATGGTAGCTTTGACACCCTTATTAATTATTCGTTTTGTCAAGGCGACTCACTGTTATTCGGTGGAGAATTCTTGGATAGCACAGGTGTTTATGTAGATTCATTATTCAATCAAAACAATTGCGATTCCATCATAAGTTTGGACTTAATTGTTTTTTCTTCTTATCAAATTGAATTGGAAAAAATGATTTGTGAAGGACAAAGTTTTGCTGTAGGTGACTCCATTTACACTGAATCAAATTTTTACACTGATACCCTAAGTACATTTGAAGGTTGCGATTCAATCATCGCCTTAAATCTAATTGTGGCAGATGTTTTAATTCATGACATCGATTCGATTATATGTGAAGGAGAATTCATTTCTATTGGCACTTCAAATTATTCTACGCAAGGAATATATTCTGATACTTTAGTTTCTTCAGCACTATGTGATTCCATTGTAAATTTAAACCTGCAAGTTGAATTACCTGTTATTGATACACTTAATGTTGATCTTTGTGGAGGGGATTCTATTCTTTTCGGAAATGAATATTTTATGGAACCAGGCATATACATAGATTCATTTTTAAGTCTTGCTTCTTGTGATTCCATTTGGGTTCTTAATTTAAACGTTTCAGAACACGATTTTTCAAGTACTTCCACTTACTTATGCGAAGGAGATAGTGTAATTATTAATGGCCTTGCTATTTTTTCAGATACTCTATTTATAGATAGTCTTATTGCTGAAAACTCATGTGACAGCATTCATATTGATAGTTTTATATTTTATCCAAAGCTTGAAATTGAAGATGTGTTAATCAACCTCTGTTTAGGAGACACCTTTGAGTTAATGGGCATAGAAGTCTTTGAAGAAGGCATCTTTGTAGATAGTCTTTTAAACAAAAATTCTTGTGATTCTATCATTACTTATGTAGTAAATGTTGTAGATGTAAAGAGAGATTCTTTTTATTATGAATTTTGTGAAGGCGATAGCGTTTTTCTAAATAACTTTTTCTATTTCCAAGATACCATTATGCATGACACCATTCTGAGTCAAAATGCATGTGATTCGATTGCTAGCCACATTCTTTCTTTAAAAGCTATATATTTTAATTCAGACACTACGCACATTTGTAGAGGAGATAGTATTTTATTTAATGATGCCTGGTTGAAAAATGAAGCTTTTTATGCAGATACATTGTTGCGTACTAATCAATGTGATAGTATAATAAGCTTACAAGTTTACGTCTTAGATGATTATCTTTTAGAGGATTCAATCTATTTATGTTTAGGGGATAGCATCTTTTTAGCTGAGCAATATTTCTTTGCAGATACTGTGCTTGTGGATAGCATGTCTACAAGTCTAGGTTGTGATAGCCTAAACATTATACATGTCCTTTTTTATGAAAATACAGGAGTGTTAGTAGAAGAAATAGAATTATGTCTTGGAGACAGTATTCAATTTGGTGACCAAGTGTTTTATGAATCTGGCATTTATACAGATTCATTAGCTTCAATTTTTGCTTGTGACTCGATCATACAATATCATTTTGAATTTATAAACAATTTCAAGGATACGATTAATATGAATGCTTGTCAAGGAGATTCTATCTTGATCGGACTCACTTATTATTTTGAAGAAACGCAGTGGAGCGATACACTTATGTCAAGCTTAGGATGCGACAGTATATTGTATTATGATTTAGGTTTTAATGCAAATTTGTATACTGAAGATAGTTTGTATTTAACAAATGGGGATAGTGTTTTTTTAGGAGGTGGATACCAAAGTGAAGCCGGCGTTTACCTAGACAGTTTACAAAGCATCCAAGGTTGCGATTCGATTCATACTGTAAGTTTATTCTTTCAAGAAAATATATTCAATGAAATTGAGTATCATTTGTGTGAAGGCGAGTTTTTAGAAATTAAAAATTTGTTGATTGAAGGTGATACCATCATCATGGATACCTTGGTAAATACTCTTGGTCAGGATAGTATAGTCAGTCATCTAATTGTTTTTCATCCAAGCTATCCTGAGAATAATGTCTACTTAGAAATATGCGAAGGTGATTCAGTGTGGTATAATGATCAATATTATTTTGAATCAAGAAACTTTATAGATTCACTTTATACTTCTTTTGCCTGTGATTCATTTACTGTTGTAGAGATTGTCGTTAATACCTCTGAAAAAGCTATCCAAAATCTCCAACTTTGTGTTGGAGAAAGCTTCGAATTTCAGGGCGAGCTCATTACAAATTCAGGTTTGCACTTAGATACTTTTACAAACCAGTTTGGCTGCGACAGTATTATTGGTTTGGATATTATCTTTTTAAACACTTTTAATTCAACAGAAGAACTTTTCTTTTGTGAAGGGGAGGTTTTCGAATTTGAAAACATATTGATTTATCAAGACACCGTAGTGTTTGATACTTTGTTGAGTATAAATGAATGTGACAGCATCATTGAAAAATCAATATTTTTCTCGGATGCTTATGAAAGCGAACTATTGAATTATGTAATTTGTGATTCAGATTCTTTGCTCATTGATACTTTTGTGATGATCGAAGCAGGTCTTTATGAATTGATCTTAAGTACTGAAAATAATTGCGATTCCATACTTCTTATAAATTTGGAAACAAGACCTACGTATCAAGATACTTTCTACTACCAGATTTGTTCAGGTGAAGAAATTTTGGTCGGAGGTCAAATTTATGACCAAGGCGGCGTATTTGTAGATAGTTTAAACGCTAACTCAAATTGCGACAGTGTGGTAGTTTCTTTCATTGAACAAACTGAATTTATCCAAGTTTATGAAGAACTGTCTATTTGCGCTCCAGACAGTATATTGATTGATGGCCTTTATTATACAGAGTCAACTTTATTTGTGGATACCATCAAAAACAATGAATCCTGTGACTCAATTTTACAATTGAATCTAGTCGTATATGAGGAGCATATTTCTTCGACGGAAGTTTTCATTTGCGAAGGAGAATCTTACTCGATTAATGGTCAAGCCGAAAATGTGACTGGGATCTATTTTGATTCCTTATTAAATATTTATGGCTGTGATTCTATTGTTGAAATAAATCTAAGTATTATACCCTTGACTGAAGACAGTATTTTTATTACCATTTGTGAAGGAGAGAACTATGAGTTTTTCGGAGAGACTTTAGCGCTAGATGGAACCTACCAAGAAGTCTTAGGCAATTCCTATGGTTGCGACAGCACAATAGTATTGTCCTTAGAAGTAATCCTGCCTGTAGAAACTTTTTTGTCTAAAGAAATTTGTTTTGGAGAATCTTATGTGTTAGGGTCAGAAGTTTTATCACAAAGTGGGGATTATGTTTTGCAAGAGCAAAGTTCAAGTGATTGTGATAGCATAGTTTATTTGGATCTGATTGTTTTAGAAGATTTGAGCTATTCATTCGAAAATCAAATATGTGAAGGAGATGTTTATCAAATGGGTGCATTAAGCTTAACACAAACTGGAATCTATTCAGATATGTATACGAGTTATAAAGGTTGTGATAGCCTAGTGACCGTACACCTTACGGTTGGCGAAAGCATATATAGTTCTGCACTTTATTATTTATGCGATGATGAAAGCATAGAAGTAAATGGACAAGAATACAATAGTCCACAAATATTTTATGATACATTGATTTCTACTTACGGTTGTGATAGTATTGTACAGCATCAATTAAAAGAAGCGAGCTCTTATAAATTAAACATAGAGAAGATGCTTTGTGAAGGGGATAGTATGAGTATTGGGGACGAAATATATTTTGAAACAGGTGTTTATGAAAAAATTCTTAAAAGTCAATTAGGCTGTGATAGCATTATTGTTTTAGAATTAGAGTTTACTCAAGATGCCTCTTTGGCTTTTGTAGATACGCTTATCTGTGCCGGCGAGACGCTTCAACTAAGTGCACATTCCAGTGGACCAATTTCTTGGTATCCGACAGATGGCTTAAGTTGTTCAAATTGCGAGCGCCCATCATTGACAGCAATTAATGACATCACTTATACTGCTGAACTTTATAATTGCGAGGGAGAGCTTGAAGAAATGAAAATTGACATTCAAGTCGAAAAAGTCCCAAGCTTGGATTATGAACCAGAGATCGAAGCCATAAAAGGAACTAGTGTATTGTTAGAAGCTTTCCCAGATGATTTTAATAGTAAAGTCAATTGGTTCAGCCTAGAAGGAGATACCTTGTGTCTCGACTGCATTTCTTACGAAGTTGAAGCTTTAGAAAGTACAATGTATTTAGTAGAAGTTGTAGATCAGCATGGTTGTAATAAGCTTGAATATTTATCTTTAAAAGTATTAGACCAATGTGAAAACGCAAGTTTGAAAATCCCTAATTTCTTCAGTCCAAATGAAGATGGTTTTAATGACGATTTTAGAATTCGAGCTCAAAATATTTTAAAGTTAGGGGCCTTGAAAATTTTTAATCGCTGGGGCCAACTTGTTTTCGAAACAGACAATCCAAGCAATGAAAGATGGAAAGGAAAATTTAAAGGTGAGGCCTTAAGCAAAGGAGTTTATGTTTATTTTCTAGAAGTACATTGCTTAAATGATGAAATAAAAATCTATTCTGGCAATGTCACAATTCTAAATTAAACCATTTAAAAAAGTCAATAGTTTTTAATAATAAATCATTTTTCTAATGATTCTGAAAGGCTTACAAAAAGACTCCCTTAAACAAATCATCTTTTAACGGTCGTATTAAAATTCATGGGATTTCATATTGTCTTTCTTAGTAAAAGTTTTAATAAGAAAATCCGAAAAATAAAGAAATATTTTTTATTTTAGGGAAAGAACCTTTTAGACTAATGATGATAAAAACAGCTACACAATCAAGTTCGTCTTCTCTTTCCATCACTCCTTTCATCCCAAGGCCTGAAAAGCCATGGAATGAAGCACGTATAAAACATTTGTATAATAGACTCGGCTTTGGAGCAACAAGGGAAGAAATTGAAGCAGGGCTTTTGATGACACCTGAGGCATTAATTGACCAGCTGCTGGATGGAGCAGAAGCACACAACTTATCTACACCACCTTATTGGGCCGAATGGACTAATGAAGATTATAATGGTGACGACGACCTCTACTTCACACATAAAACTGAATTTAGAGTCAGGTGGCTGTCCGAAATGATGAACGAAGGCATCAAGAGTAAAATGGCTTTATTCTGGCACAATCATTTTGTCACTGAAGAGCAAGCTTATGGATGTAACTCTTTCATGTGGTCTTACTACAAATTACTTCACGATAATGCTTATGGAAATTTCAGAAATTTTGTCGAGAAGATAGGGAAGGAACCTGCCATGATGGTCTACCTAAACAATGTGCAAAACATAAAGCAATCACCTAATGAAAATTATGCCCGCGAATTAATGGAACTTTTCACCATGGGTGCTGATAATGGTTATACACAAAGAGATGTTGAACAAGTAGCAAAAGCTTTAACAGGTTGGAGGTTTACCTGGTATGAATGTAGAACTGATGACTTTGGTTTAGTCGATTACTTTTTTGATGAAGATATAAAAACCATCTTTGGAATTTCTGGCTTTTATGGATACGACGATGTTCATGAATTAATTTTCACTAGAAGAAGTGAACAAGTATCAAAATACATTACTGGAAAACTAATCAAATTTTTTGCCTACGATAAAATTAACCCACTAATCAATGAAGCATTGGCAACTACTTTCAAAGATAACAATTGGGAAATCATGCCAGTCTTGAAACAGCTTTTCAATTCTGAATATTTTTTCGAAGATAATTTGATAGGAGCTAATATAAAAAGTCCGATTGAAACAATAATTAGTCAATACAAGATGACTGGTTTAACTTATCCTCAAGATGTGGACTATAACACCTTAAACGATATTAACTATTACATATTTACCTTAGGACAAGAACTTTTTAATCCAGTGAATGTTGCAGGTTGGAAAGGGTATAGGACTTGGTTAAATGAAAACACCCTCACTTCAAGGTGGAATATTTCAACCCAATTAAGCTTTAATTATTCAGATGAAGCAAAAGGAAAATTACTACAATTGGCTTTAGACCTCTCACCGTCTATAAATGATCCAGCCATTATAACTCAAGTAGTAGCCAATCATTTTCTGAATCATGAATTGGAACCAAATCACCTAGAAACTGCAATAGATTATTTAAAGGGAGAAATTCCGGAGAATTATTTTGAAGACGGTTCCTGGAATTTATATTACGATGAAGCACCCGATCAATTGATCAATCTACTTTATTTTCTAATGAGGCTTCCTGAATACCAATTGTCGTAAACCTAAAAACCAAAAAGAAATATGTGCGAATCACACAATCATAAAAATTCAGGATTACATCCTAAGGTGAAAAAAAGATATGGTACTGCAGTTGAACATGGGATTGCTCACCAAAGAGATCATGCCTTAAAAAGTAGAAGAAATTTTTTAAAGTCCACTGGACTATTTTCTTTAGGCTCAGCAATGATGCTCGGCAAAACACCAATCACTTCTATTTTACCAAGTAAGTTCACCAATGCCTTAGCAGCTACATCTTGTGAAAATAGAACTTTAGTATTAATAAGACTAAATGGTGGCAACGATGGTTTAAATACCATCATCCCAAGATTCAATGGAGAGTATTATGACATTCGACCGAGTTTGGCAATTCCTGAATCAGGGCTTTGGAATTTGAGCGATCAATTCGGTATGCCTAACTTTATGCAAGACCTACAACCATTTTGGGAAGAAGGTAAGATGAAAGTTGTACATAATGTTGGTTACCCTGATGCCAATTATTCTCATTTTAGATCTTCTGACATTTGGGCAACTTCATCCGATTCAGATCAATACCTTGATACAGGTTGGATTGGAAGAATGATGGAACTTGAGTTTCCTGCTTATACGGATGCACCCCCAGCTGTTCCACCAGCTTTGCAAATAGGAGTGCAAACAAATCTAATCTTTAAAGCAGCTGTAGGAAGTATGGCCCTTTCGATCAGTAATCCAAATGAGTTTTATCAAATAGCTCAATCTGGCCAACTTTATCAAACATCTAATTTAGGGACACAAGAAAAAAGACAAGAACTTGCTTATGTTCGATCTGTAGCCAACAGTTCATTTAGGTATTCTGAATCTATAAGAGAAGCATATAATAATTCTACAACTGATGCGGATTATAATCCAGATGGCTTAGCCAATCAATTGAGAATAATTTCACGATTGATAAAAGGTAATCTTGGTACAAAAGTATACATGGTTTCAATTGGTGGTTACGATACTCATGCTAACCAAGCAGAAACACATACCAGAATTCAAGATTACGTGGCCAAAGGAGTAAGTAAGTTTTTTGAAGACCTCAGGGCTACAGGTCATTCAGAAGATGTTTTGGCCATGACTTTTTCGGAATTTGGAAGAACAATCTTTGAGAATGGCTCAGCTGGAACAGATCATGGTACAGGTGGTCCAATGATGCTTTTTGGAGAAAACATTGGTAATGGTTTTTATGGAGAAGCACCTGATTTAGAAAACGTAGATGAGTATGGTGACCCATATCATTCAATGGACTTTCGAGCCGTTTATGGTTCAGTCTTGAAGGATTGGTTATGTGTTCCCGAGGATGTAGTCGATGAAGTTATTGGCACAAAATTAGATAAGATCGATGATTTTCTACCTACAGGGGAAGCGGCAACAGGACAATCAGATACCGCAGCATTACAAGGTTACAATCCTGCTCCTGACTCATCTAACATTCAAATAAAATACTCAGTCTTACAGCGTGGTGTAGTAGTCATTCAAATACAAAATGAAAACGGTAACACCTTAAGGACTATAATGAATGAATTTAGGGAGAAAGGATCTTATACATACGAATTAGACCCAAGTAAATTTTACCTAAACTCAGGTAAGTATAAAATGAGATTGATGACTGGTGGCAGAGCTTATAATAAACCAATTGAAATAAGTTGATCATTTGATGATGCTAATATTAAAATGATTTTGACTTCAAATTAAAATAAAACCTGATTATCAAATGATGGTACGAAATACAATTTATTTAATTACGCTTTTTTCTTTCACCTTTCTAAATGCTTATTCCCAAAGTGTTTTAATGAGTGAAGACTTCAATAATTGTGCTTTACCAAATGATTGGGAGGTAGAGTTAATTGGAAATCAAGAAGCAAGTTGGTTTGTGGGACAATCACAAAACCCAGAATATCCAGATGTAAGCATAGATGGTTCATGCATGTTGATTATTGATGATGACCAAGCTGGAGAAAATGCAGCACCTGCTGTTACAAGAATAAAGACATCATCTTTCGATGGCTCTTCCTTTTCTACCATTAATTTTAATGTTGACATTCACTTTAGACATTATGAAGAAACAGCCTTTCGGGTGCTTTGTTTTGACGGTGAAAATTATCGGCCTGTGAGTACATACCAATACAGTGAGCGCGAAACAGGAGAGTCCTTAGAAACACATGTTAATTTTTATGCGGACTTGAGTTATTATGCAAATGATAACATGCACCTCGTTTTTGAATACGATGATGCCGGCTTGTGGGGATGGCATGCTGGATTTGATAACATCATTGTAACAGGAGAAGGAGATTTTGTAAACCTTCGAATGAGTAATTTTAATGATTGCGAAATGCCAGAATTTTTCTGGGGATACACTTGGCTTGGAGAGCAAGATTGGTCTATTGGATATGCTACTAATACAAATATATCCTCAAGTTCCATGAATGGATCTTGTTTTGCCTTTTTTGACGATGATATTATAGGAGAAGAAGCACCTTTTTCTGGATCAAATCTTGGGATGGGCGCTTTTGATGGCAGGGAATATGCCGAAATTTATCTTGAGTTTGATTTAATTTTCAGAAAAGCTGTAGAATATGAATCAATAAGGGTTAACATTTGGGATGGCGAAAGAGTGCATAATGTTCAATCTTGGACAGATGATGTAGGTGGGCCGGAGTGGAATAATTTTGAAAGAGTAAGAGTTGATTTATCCAGTTTTAGAATGGATAACATGTCTGTTTATTTTGATTATTACGACGGCAATGGATGGGGCTGGTACGTAGGTGTTGATAATGTCAAACTTCAAGTCAAAGGATCGCTAAACGATGATTGTGTTAGAGCAAAGGATATTACTGTTGGAGAAGATTGCGTTTTGGCAAACAATATAAATGCTTTAAATGAAGGCGTCGAACCTGCTTGCAATAATGGAGAAATGAAAAATGCACTCTGGTATAAATTTTCTGTCCCAAATAATGGTCTATACAAAATATCTAGTGATTCAGATTTTAATGATGTTTTAACTGTCTTGGAAGGAACCTGTGGTAGTATGAATGCTACTTCTTGTAAGAATAGAGATGAACATGGATTTATAGGAGAAGACTTGTACTTTTCTGCTGAAGCCGGTAAAGAATATTATCTGCAAGTTGCTGGTATTGATTCTAGATTTGGAAAAGCAAATGGAGAACTTTGTTTAAGCATTAATCCTGTAAGCTCTATTCCCGTAGAACCGTCAAACACTTCTTGTGCTTCTGCAGTGATGATAAACTTAGATGGGGATTGTATTTCAGGTACTAATTTAAATGCGGAACTTGATTCGCCAATTGAATCGAGCATTTGGGCAAGACACGATATTTGGTACAGCTTTATGGCTACTACAGAGCACATAGAAATTTTAAGTAATGCTGATTTTTCTGATGTGATGACTTTATATAATGGAACATGCGGGAATTTAAGTGTTGTCAATAGTAGTCTTGAAGGAAAATCATTAAAAGCATATGATTTAAATGTAGACGAATTGTATTTTATTCAAGTTGCTGGAAGTTTTGCAACCATTGAAGGTAATGTATGCATGCAAATTATTAAAATCAATAATGAGGAACCGGATAACGATGAATGTATAGATGCTATAGCTTTAAACATTGATGGACAATGCCAAAGCATATCTTTTGATAATGCTAGTTTTGATGGCATCTCATCTTCTTGCATAATTTCAGCAGATGGCGATACCTGGTATTCATTTATTGCTCCTCCAAGTGAGGTGGTTTATTTAAATTCAAATGGCTCAATAGAACATGCAATATCCGTCTATAAAGGTGTTGATTGCAGTAATTTGGAACAATTGTATTGTGCAAAGAAAGTAAAATCTTGTGATGCTTACCACAAAATAGAAAACCTTATAGAAGGTCGTCAATACTTTATTCAATTAGCTTTAACAAGTCAAGCAGATGGTTCTATTAGCGGTGATTTTTGTGTCGAATTGCTAGATGAAGATCCTGGGTATATTCCATTGCAATTAAATGTTAGTGTTGCTTGTGATGGTGAAGGAATAGGCCACCTAATGGTTCAAACAATAGGAGGTAGTGGTGAGCTCACATATGAAGGAAATACCGCAGACGATGTTTTGTACACAGGAGATGAATTTATAATAATTGTTCGTGATGAAAACGGCTGTGAAGTCTCTGATTTTGGAGTTTTTGATTGTGGAGAAATAGCTTGTGATCTTAGTGGAGATTATGTCTTTGATGACGTTTCTTGTGCAGGTAATACAGATGGGTCCTTTACCATTAACCTTCAAAATTTTGAAGAACCAGTTTCTTATAATTGGTCAAATGGTAATTTCGGTGCTGTCGGCAATGGACTTGCAGCTGGCACGTATGAAGTAATGGTCAACGATGCCAATAATTGTACCTTAAACTTTGAAATAGTAATCGAAGAACCTGATGCTATTCAAGCGACAATTACCACTACGAATGAATCATCTTATGAAGCTGTAGATGGGATTGCTTCAATAACATCTATCGGAGGAACAGGGGATCTTCAATACAATTGGAGTAATGGTGCGACAGGATCAACCGTTTCTGGTTTAGCTCCAGGAAATTATACAGTAGAAGTAGTTGACGAAAATGATTGTCAAGAAGTTTTTGAATTTACCATTGTAGCATTTGAATGCAATATCACAGTTGAAGTAGAATCAATTGATGTCTTATGTTTTGGTGAAGCAAGCGGTTCCGCAGGATTAATTGTTGACAATGCCAGTGGTGATTTGTCATTTGTTTGGTCCAATGGAGCGACTAGCCAAGGAGCAGATAATCTTTCTGCTGGATTTTATGAAGTAAATGTAATGGATGAAAATAATTGTTCGGCCAGCATAAGTTTTGAAATAGCACAAGCTGAACCATTAAGTAGTCAAGTCTTAAATAATTCGATGGTTTCTTGTTTTGGTGAAACAAATGGAACTGCAGCTGTTCAAGTTTCAGGAGGTACTCCTCCATACACTTACGAATGGTCAAACGGTTTTACAGCACAAGAGCAATCTGGTCTTGCAGCTGGAACTTATATTGTCACTGCTTTCGATGCAAACCAATGTGAAACAAGTGTAGAGATTAATGTTTCAGAACCTTCAGTCCTGGAAGTTCAAAATACAGAATCAATAGCAGTTACTTGTAGTGGTGTTTTAGATGGCCAAGCATCTGTCGAAGTTAGTGGAGGAACTGCCCCTTATGAATATTTTTGGTCAAACGGTAGTGTTGGACAGTTTGTATCTGGCCTTGAAGTAGGAACTTACGAAGTTGAAATTGAAGATGCACAAGGCTGTATGGTAAATACTGAAGTTGAAATTACAGGCCCTACTGTTTTGGAACTTGAAGAGTCATCTCAAATTGAAGTTTTATGTTTTGGAGAATCAAGCGGTTCAATTACTTTGTCTGCAATGGGAGGTACACCACCATATGATTACAATTGGTCAAATGGGAATATTGGGACTACTACTGATAATTTAATGGCAGGAAATTACAATGTCATTGTTTCGGATGATAATGGATGTGAATTAAATCTTGATTTTGTAATTGCACAACCGGCACAATTAGTTTTGTCATTAAATACAAGTAATGAAAGTGGCAATCAAGCTAATGATGGTGCTGCAAGTGTCAGCATAGAAGGAGGCCTTGAACCTTATTCAATTATTTGGAGTAATGGGCTTGAAGGAACTAATATTAATGATCTTCCTCCAGGTGACTACCAAGTAACTGTGACAGATGCAAATGGCTGCGAAAGCGTATCTTCTTTTGTAATCAGTAACTTTAATTGTGGCTCTTTACTTGCATCAAATATTGTAGCAGATGTTTCTTGCAATGGTGGTGAAGATGGAAGCATAGAGATTAACATCAATGGAGGAACAGCACCTTACACTTATCTTTGGTCTAATGGAGCAACAAGCGATAATTTAACAGCTTTAGAAGCTGGTTCTTATGAACTAACAGTTTCTGATGCCGACAATTGTACAAGTATACAGACCATCCTTATTTCCGAACCTGAGGCTTTATCCTATATTATCGAAGACCTGAATGATGTAAGTTGCTTTGGTGAAGCGAATGGTAACATAGAAATTGTTCCATTCGGTGGAACAGGAAATTACGTTTATAATTGGTCAAATGGCTTTAGCTCAGCTGCATCAAATGAACTAAGTCAAGGTGTCTATACGATTATATTGAGTGATCAAAATTCTTGTAGCATAGAAATTGAATTTGAAATTAATGAACCAAATCAGCTTAGCGCAAATATTGAATCAAATAATGAATCTGCTTTTGAAGCAAACGATGGCTTCGCAAATGTAATAGTTGATGAAGGGACTGCACCCTATACTTATTTATGGAGCACAGGAGCAATGACTCAAAGTATCTCTAATTTAGGTTCAGGAGAATATACCGTTACCGTTAATGATGCTAATAATTGTGAAATAATATCGACTGTAATCATTTCTTCGTTTGATTGTTCCTTTGAAATTTCAATTTCAAGCACGGATGTTACTTGTTTTGGAGAATCAAATGGTTCTGCAGAATTGTCGGTGAGTGATGGAGAAGGACCTTTTCAATTTGAATGGTCGGATGGATCAATAAGTAG
This sequence comes from uncultured Saprospiraceae bacterium, assembly GCA_937941095.1. Lineage (GTDB taxonomy): Bacteria > Bacteroidota > Bacteroidia > Chitinophagales > Saprospiraceae > JALZVN01. The sequence continues at coordinate 18,760 of CALDYJ010000089.1, forward strand.
CAATGTGAGTAATTTATCAGCAGGAACTTATTCTGTCACCGTCATAGATGCAAACGATTGCCCTGCGATTAATTCTTTTACCATTGCCGAACCTGCTGCATTGAATGTTCTAACAGAAGCTAATCTTGATTTAGTTTGTGAAAACGAAACATCAGGTTCAATTACCTTAAATGTCTCAGGAGGAACAGCTCCTTATATTTATAACTGGTCCAATGGTGCTGATCAAAGTAGTATTTCAGCTTTGGCAATCGGTGTTTATACTGTCTTAATTACTGATGCTAATGATTGTATTTATGAAGAAACATTTGAAGTGGAATCTTTAGATGAATCTGCACCACAGATTCTTACTAATGATTTAACTGTTCGATTGAATGCTGATGGAATGGCAATGATTTCTATAGAAGAGATCGATGCCGGAACGAATGATAACTGTGGCATAGATGAATTAAGTTTAAGTCAAAATACTTTTACCTGTGATGACTTAGGAGAAAACACGATTAGCTTTACAGCAGTTGATGTAAATAGAAATGTAAATACTAGTGACGTCATCATAACTGTCATTGATGATTCTGCTCCAAGTTTATTTTGCCCAGAAAACATAATTGCAACAGATTGTGAAGGTAGAGTAACTTATAATTTACCATTTGCTCAAGATAATTGTGGCAATGATGAACTCACCATCACCTTAATAGCGGGGAAAGAAAGTGGTGCTCAATTTGATGTAGGAACAACTACAGTGACTCATGAAGTGAGTGATGCGAGCGGGAATAAAACAACTTGTAGCTTTGATGTTACAGTTGTTGAACCAGTGTCCTTAGCTGTTACGACCAATCCAACCTTATGCTTTGGAGAAGCAAATGGGTCTGCTTATTTAAACACTTCAGGTGGTACTCCAGGTTTTACATTTGAATGGAGCAATGGTGAAGAATTAGGCTCAGAAGCTGAAAACCTTGCAGCTGGAGAATATGTAGTTACGGTAACTGATGCTAATGATTGCATCTCTGAAATCACTTTTACCATTGAAGAATCTTCTGCTATAGAACTTGACCTTTCTCAAACAAACGTGGATTGTTTTGATGAAGCTACTGGTTCGGCTTCTGTAAATGCTCAAGGTGGTAATCCTGGATATACCTACGAATGGAGTAACGGAGAAACAAGTAGTGAGATTTCTGATCTTTCTGCAGGTACATATTCAGTCATTGTAACTGACGTGAATGGTTGTTCTAATGAGCAAACTTTTGAAGTACTTGAAAATGAAGCTTTGGTTTTTGCACTCGATTCTACCGTACCAGCTACGACAGGAAATGCTGATGGTGCCTTAAATGTTACCATTAGTGGCGGCGCTCCACCGTATGTTTACAATTGGTATCTTGATGGTGAAATCATTTCTAATGAAGAAGATTTATCAGGATTTCCAGAAGGTATTTATCAATTAGAAGTATTTGATGATCTTGGCTGTAGCATTATAGCCTTGTCCCTTGAAATTTCAGCAGTAACCAGTTCACTTTCATTAGAAGCTGGAGAAAAAATATTATTGAGTCCTAATCCTTCCAATGGCATCGCTTTCTTAGATTATTCTTTTAATGAAAAGAAAGAGGTAAGACTTTTGGTTTATGACATCAACGGTAAATTGATTTTTGAGTCTGTTAAACATACTCAAGATGTAGGACAGTTTGCAATCGATGGTAAAAAATGGCCAGCTGCTAACTACCAAGTCAAGCTCCTGGTTGATGATAAAATCGTTGTGAAACAACTCATTATTATAAAATAATATTGACCTTCCAGTACATAAAAAAAGGCTCATAATTCAACATTGAATTATGAGCCTTTTTTACAAAACAGCTTTTTGTAAAAAATAGATTCAGTAATTATTTATTGCTAATGGTTTAAAAATGTATTTTAGCAAAAAGCACTTTTATGATTGCTGTAGACTATCGAAAAATCTTGATCTTCTTCGTACTTATGTTTAGTATCTTAAGTACCCAAGCTCAAGTTTGTGGAACACTTTCAGATCTAAACGGAACCCGATTAAAAAGAAATTTAAAAGAAAGCTTATCTCAATTCAATCATAAAGATGGATTGATTGACTATGTCCCCATTCAATTCATTATAGTAAATAGAAATGATGGAACTGGAGGGATTCCAGAAGAAAGGATATTTGAAAGTCTTTGTCTTACTAATAGATTGTTTGCATCCCTAGAAATTCAATTTTACATAAATGATGTTTTTATTGAATTAAATAGTACCAGCATCTTTAGCCAATCTACAAATAATAGTGGCTTTGTACAAGCACTATACGATCAAAATAAGGTAACAAATGCAATCAATGTTTTTGTCGGCGGCGAATTGGCAAGTGGAAATTCTGCTTATTACTCAGGAGGCTCAGATGTTATTTACATGGATAAAATGTACATCAATAATAAAGATGTGATTCTTGCTCATGAACTAGGGCATTTCTTTAGTTTACGTCACACCTTTTGGGGCTGGGAACAAACTGATTACGATATTAATAATGCCACACCAACTGCAGTCTTTATAGGTAACACTTCACATGAAGTAGAATACGTAGATAGGAACCTCAATTGTGCCGAGGCAGCGGATCTAATTTGCGATACTCCTGCAGATTACATTAGAGATTGGGGTGGAGGCTGTAATTACTTAGGTGGGGCAGTGGATCCAATTGGTGTCTTATTAGATCCTGACGAAAGAAATTTAATGGCCTATTATTCTTTTGCATCTTGTGACCAATATTATTTCAGTGAAACTCAAAAATCTGTTATCCTTTCTGATTTAAACAGCAGGGTAGCACTGAGAGATTTAGAACCTAATGTGCTGAATCCAGTTCTTGAAACTGTCAAACTAACAAGTCCGCTTCAAGGCTCTTCTGTATTTTATGATGACGTAAATTTAACATGGAACCCTGTTGAAAATGCAGAGTTCTATTACATTGAATTGTCAAGACTACCTTCGTTTGGAGTAATTCATGAAGTGTTGATAAGTGATGTTAATTATGTTAATATAAGTGGCTTATTAATGGATAGAACATATCACTGGAGAGTAGCTCCTTTTAATGCCATTGATTTTTGTTCTTTTGAACCTTCTGATCAGTGGTCTTTTATTACTTCTGAAACAACATCATATAATGTACTGGCAAATCAAGGAAAAGTTTACGTTTACCCTAACCCTTGCAATGGTGACAAGCTTTCTGTTAAAAGCAATGCAAAAGATGAAATTATAAGTTGGCAGATTTTAGATGTTACTGGAAAAGTCTGCTTAAGTTCATCGTTTTCCCAAAGCGCATTACCGCTAAGCCAATCCATAAATGTATCTGGCCTTGAAACAGGTTTATATATATTCAGCACTAGAACAAAAGAATTTTCAATTCAACAAAAATTTATCATACAATAAACAAAGATCATGAAAAAATATTTACTAAACTTACTCTTGTTATTTTCATTCTTGCATTTTAGTCATGCACAAGTGTTTGTGAATCCAAATGCAAGCGGTGCGAATGATGGGAGCTCATGGTTAGATGCTTACACAAATTTACAAGATGCACTCGCTAATACAGAGGCGAATGAGATTTGGGTTACAGAAGGTACTTATTTTCCTAGCATGCAAGATTCAGCCATTTACTTTTTAATAGCGGCTCAACATTCTATTTATGGTGGTTTTGATGGCACGGAAACTGATTTGTCTGAAAGAGACCTTAGTACAAATGTGACAATTATAAATGGAGATTTAAATAATGATGATGACATCCAATCGCCAACTTTATATAGAATGGATAATGCTCAACACCTATTTTACATTCCTGAAGATTTTGGAATTGTCACCATCGATGGATTTAGTTTTAATGGCGGAAATTCTTTATTAGAAGATAATGAAGAATTTAATTTTTATTTGAGAGGGGGAGGAATCTATACTTTTTCTCCTATATCATTGAGCAATTGTACTTTTAATAATTGTGTTGGAAGAGCAGGTTCTTCTATTTACGTTTCGCACAGTGGTACTGGCACTAAAATAACTAATTCAACCTTTACAAATAATTACACCACTGCCCAAGCTCCAGTGATGCTTGCAAATTGTGTTGATCCTATTGTTGCAACCTGTGATTTCAATAATAATGTAGTTACGAGAGGTTGCTTGTATACCCTTTATTGCAATGGCGCTGAAATCAAAGATTGCAGTTTTAAAAACAATCTTGGGCATCCTGACAATTGGGGGGGCGTTGCTTTCTTTAATTGGAATTCTATTAACATAGCTATGCAAAATTGTATTTTTGAAGAAAACATTAGCACAAATAATGCAGCTGTCTGGTATTGTGATGGTAGGGAATTGAGCAATGATGAAACCCAAATGATTGTTTCTTCCTGTGCTTTTAATAATAATGAAAGTCCTGGATTTGGAGGGAATCTTTATTTTTGGCGAGCTAATTATGAAATGAGCGGTTGTTTATTTACAGGAAATACAGCTGCAAATGGAGGAGTGATTTATAATGGGAATACTAAATTTCTTGTAAAATTTAGTGAATTTGAAGACAACTCAGCTGACTTTGGAGGTACCACTTTAAATTATAATGGAGCAACAGAAGGAGAATATTTGGATTGTTATTTTAAAAATAACCAAGGCAACTCTTCTGGCGGAGTAGCCATGGTTGGATTCCTAGCTTCAGTAGATTATACGAATTGTATTTTTGAATCTAATGAAGCTTTATGGGGAGGTTGCATGTATATTCAAAATGACTCTTCTAAAGTTAACATCAACAATTGTGAATTTATTTCAAACTCTTCGAATAATTTTGGTGGTGCTCTAGCTGCTTTTGGTAGTCATGAAATAAACATAAACAATTGTCTTTTTGAAGCTAATGTATCAGATTTTGGCGGAGCAGTTTCTGTTATAGATGACAGTTTAAATTTTGGAATACTTACAATGGACAGAAATAGGTTTAATTTTAATCTGGCCAATACTCAAGGAGGAGGATTAAACATAGTTGATTACACTACTTCAATCAAAACTTCGCTTTTTACAAACAATGAAGCAAGCAATTTAGGAAACGGTGGAGCTATTTCTAATAATGCAGCAAATGGTAGAAATGCAGATTTGTCCATTTATAATACAACAATTGCAGAGAATTTCGGAGTGTTTGCTGCAGGTATCTCTCAGTATCAAGACGAAGATGCTGAAGGGGTAGCTACTTTAAATCTAACAAACACTATTTTATTTAACCTAGCTGGAGGAGGAGACTACGCCATCGAGGAAGGGGAGCCCATTGTAAATTCTCTAGGAGGGAATCATTGCTTTGATGGAGACTTGTTCGCAGATTTTGATGGCATGAATGACTTGCAAGGCGAAGACCCACTCTTTGTAGGAATCGGACAAAGCGATTTTAATTTATTGCCAGAAAGTCCAGCAATAGATAAAGGGGTAGAAGATGGAGCTCATACAATGGATTTAAATGGTGAACCCATTGTTGGAATTGTAGACAAAGGCTGCTTCGAAAATCAAAACCCAAGTTTTAATTTTGATCTAGTGGATGAACGCGTATTGAAAATATTAAATAACCCTACAAGAAATTTTGCAACAGCAGAATTAAATCACCCTTATAAAGGAAAAATATCCATCAGTATAGAAGACATAAGAGGAAAGAAATACCAGAGCTTTATTGTTCAAAAAAATGATGCTTCTTTATTAGTTCCTTTGGATTTACAAAATTATCCTAGTGGTACTTATCTTGTTCATATACAAATGAGTAATATGGTCATAAGCAAACAGTTGTTAAAGATTTGAGCGCTTATATATTTGAGTTTGTACAAATTTAAAAACTAAAAAAAAAGAGGCCATCTAATTCAGATGACCTCTTTTTTTATTTGTTAAGCCTATTTAAAAAATGAGACTACAGCTTAAAAAAGCCATAGCCTCAATCCTTTAAATTAATCAATCAAAATCAAAGGCGAAACCTTTCTCGTATTATCAGTAGTCAGTTGAATAAAGTACATACCATTTTCAAATGATGATAAATCAAGCACTTCATTATACATTCCTTTTGAAAGTCCCATCATGTTTTTTTGATTTACAACAGCGCCTTGACTGTTTATGATGCTAATAAATACATCACTAGATCTTTGTAATTCAAAACTAACATTGGTTTGGTATTTTGCTGGATTAGGATAAACGCTTAAATCTTCTGTATTGATCATAGCTTGCGTAGCCATTCTATAAGAACGAACCATTTCGCCTCTTGCATCTCCGACAGGGAATAATGGATAAGCTCCTCCTTTTGATAAAGCTACCCAAGGAGTAAATGTTCCCTCTTCAAATGAACCAGAGGCATAAATTGTAGCTGTATTTCCTTTCCACCAGTCCATGTATAAATCATATTCAAGGATAACATTATCATTATCTCCAGAAGGAGTCACTTGTAATCTGTAAGTATTGTTTGAAGGAACAGATATAAAAGCTGATCCGAATGAACCATAAGCTACATCATCAAATAATGGTGAACCACCCACAACAATGTCCACTTCTGGAGCATCATAAGATCCGTGAAAAAATTGTAAAGCTACTTCATTATCGTTAGTTGTTTCTAGTGCTCCTTCAAATACATCTACTCTAACAGGAAAGGCATCACTTTCATCGAAAGTACCTGATGCAACAATTTGATAGGTCTTACCGCTTTCAAATCTTGCTGTTGTACTCACTGAATTAGCCATACTCCAAAAATTTGTAGGATCTAATTCTAAGGTAATGTCAACACCTGCTGGCACATCAACATAAGGAGTCACCATCTTATTTGCTAAGAAAGGAACAAATACTTCTCCGTTTGCTAATATTTGAACAGTTTCGAATTCTGCATTGTGGATAACTTGCACTCTTGCTGTACCATTTGGCTCATCAACTTCCGGTAATAAAACCGCATCAATAACATGTACCACACCATTGTCCGCTTGAAGATCAGCGACAATAACTTGCGCATCATTGATGAATACACCATCCGCATTTACAGAAACAGTAACATCTTCTCCAAAAAGAGTAGTAGCAGTTTGTCCATCACTTAAGTCAGTGCTTAAAACATTAGCACCCAAAACATGATACAATAATATGTTAGCAAGATCCCCAGTAGGATCCATCAATAAAGTTTCTACGGTACCTTCTGGCAAAGCAGCAAAAGCATCGTCAGTAGGAGCGAAGACAGTAAAGGGACCATCACCGCTTAAATCATCAGCCAACTCAGCTGCAATAACAGCAGCTTCTAATGTATTATGATCTGGGCTGTTTACAATAATATCGACTACTGTTCCTTGTGCAAAACAAAGCGTAGAGATGACTAGAAAAATTAGATTAGTGAATAATTTTTTCATATGAATAATTTTTTTGGTTTTAAAAAACTCGTCCTAATTGATGTTTGTGCAACATCATCCCGAATTGAAATAATTAATAAAATTTGTTTACTTAAAATCTGCTGATCAAAAGACCAATTTGAATTTGACTTCTGTTAACTTTTGTTTTGTAATCGTTTAATTCAAAAATTGGATTGAGCCCATTTATGAAATTGTAAGCCAGGTTTAATTCAACATTATTGCTAAATTGATAATTTAGACCAAGCCCTCCTCTCACATCAAAATGCCATTTGTTTAGATCAGGATTCATATATGAAGCGGTACCCATATCCTGAAAAACGATGGCACGGTGATTTGTATTAATTTGATTTATGCTATTCCTTATCTCAAGAATTTGATTTATACCTCCACCCAAACTAATGAATGAACCAAATTTAGACGCTTTAAAGAGATCTAATTTTACACCAAAACCAAGACTTATGTTTTTTATGTTATGATTAGATTCAAAATCTACTAGAAGATCTATTTCTTCAGCCCCAACATCAGACCTTCTAAAAAGTAAAAAGTTTGCTTCTGAAAAACCAAAGGGTGTTGCTAAACTTAAATTATAATCGTTTGCAGCATCAGTTTCATTACTTACATTATACTTCAAATTAGAATTATGGCCAGAAGTGGTTTTAACTTCTTCAAAACTTGGATTCATAAACAATGAAAGCTTGTTGTTAATCGCGTATTCTATATTCAAACCTGCGACCCAACCAAGACCATTTGTATGAGAAAAATCAAATGGTGATAAATCTCCAAGATAATTTGAACTAACTTTATGTTGCCACAACTGCATTCCTCCATACACACCAATGCTTACATTTTTATTGCTTGTATCTTTAACGGATAGTTTTTTAGCAGGGACTTCCAAAGAAGGAAGATTTAATGTATTAGAATTAATTGGAACTAGGTTTAAAGTTGGAATTGATTTTGGAGGGCTCTTAAGAATAGAAATTTGATCTAATTTTTCACCTTTATTTGTTAAAGTGATTTCGTTGCTACTTTTTGCATTTGCTTTAAATGAAAAAACATCTTGAATTTTTGGCAGAGAACCAAGGTTTGAAATTGAACTGTTTTTAACTTTGTTATTTGAGTCCAAGGCTCTTAAACTAACTCCATTATTTATCTGCTTTGTATCAAGATCATTAATGGATGCTTTATTTTTCAAAGGTGTAGACTTTGAAGTTTTAATGTTCTTTGGTTTTTCATCTAAATTTAAGGAATTATTTTTTGGGGACTTATTTAGATTTTGAGTTGTAGTCTTTTCTAATGATTTTGTTTTTACTGAAGTACCGGCCTCTTCAATATTATTTACAACTTGAACATCTCCAATAAAATGCTTATTGTTTTTATTCTTGCTAAGTACATAGAAAGCAGTGATGATAATGAATAATCCTGATAACCAAAACAACCATACATTTGATTTCTTTTTCTCTTCAAAAATCTCTGTAGAGATTGAAGACCATACCACATCATCCGGGTTAGTCCAGTCATCGACTGGCAACTTTTCCGAATTGAATCGGTTATTCCATATGTCATCAAATTTATCCATACTCTTGGGAATTAACCTTATTATTAACTAATATTTTTTTTTGCAACATCTTTCTTGCTTTAGCCAATTGGGATTTAGATGTACTTATTGAAATTTCCATTTGCTCAGCAATTTCTTTGTGACTAAATCCATCAATCACGTACATGTTGAATATGGTTCGATAGCCATACGGCATAGTGTGTATCAAATCCAACATCTCTTTTAAACTTAAATCGGATAAAACGCTGTTGTCTTTTGATTCTAATTGTTCAGCTGCATTTATGTTAAGTGGAAATAAAGTTTTTTTCCTTGCAAAGGCTAAACATTCATTTACAGTTATACGACTGGCCCATGATCCAAAGCTTCCTTTTTTTCTATCAAACTGATTTAATTTTCTGTAGATATTTACAAAAGAATCTTGAAGGAAATCTTGAGCTTGATCTCTATCAACAGCATACCTCAGACAGATCACAAACAAAGGTCTTTTAAACTTTTGATACAATACTTCAAAAGACTTAGCATCCCCTTTTAAGGAGGATTCTATTAAGTTGATATTTTCTATGTCTTTTTCCAATTTTCTGTCTTCTGTCTATATTATGTTATCAATTACTAAAAGGACGCCTGAGCCATCAAATATTTATCAGGAAACCAGAAAAGATGCATTTTGTTCACCTATGTGCCATAAAATAAGTCAGCTTTTAAAGGGGATATGACTTGTTTGTAGAGCATTTATAAGAATTAAGTCAAAATGATTGATTTATTTGATGTCTATGATAAACCATAGGATCCTTTTATTCGTACTAAAATTCGAGTACTTTGAGTTTTGTAAGGAAGTAGATAGTATTAAATTTATAACCTTATTATTTTGATACGAAAGACCTTAAGGCCTAAACTCATCCCTAGAAATGTCCTTTTAAGATATTATAAGCTTAAATCAGCATGAAACCTTTTCCACATTATAAGCAATTAGACTCCATGGACTGTGGTCCTGCTTGTTTGCGTATGGTGGCTAAGCATTATGGGAAAACCTTCAGTTTACCTTTTCTTAGAGAAAAGTGCTACATCGATAAGGCAGGTGTAAGTTTAAAAGGAATAAGTGAAGCTGCTGAACTAATTGGATTAAGAACTTTAGCTGTTAGTTTGCCATTAAAGGCAAAAGAAGACAATGCTTCTTTAAGTGAGGCTACTTTACCGGCTGTTTTACATTGGAAAAACAATCATTTTGTTGTTGTTTATAAAATTTCGAAACATCACGTTTGGATTGCCGATCCAGCAAAAGAAAAAATGAAACTAAGCATCAAAGAATTTGAGCAAGCTTGGTGCCATGATAATAAAAATGGGGTGGCCCTTATCCTTGAACCGAGGAATACTTTTTATGATGCCAATCCTGGAGAAGAAAAGAAGAAAGGTTTTGGTTTTATGTTTTCTTATTTAAATCCCCATCGAAAATTAATCTTCCAATTGTTTATTGGATTATTATTGGGGACGATTTTTCAATTAATTGTCCCTTTCCTTACTCAAAGTTTGGTTGATATCGGAATCGATACCAAAAACTTAAACTTCATCTACATAATCTTGGTAGGACAGTTAATGCTTTTTTTAAGCATGACTGCTGTTTCTTTTATTCAAAGTTGGATATTGTTACATATTAGTGTCAGAGTCAATGTAAATTTGCTCGCAGATTTTATCATAAAGTTGATGCACTTGCCTTTAAGTTTTTTTGATGCTAAAAATACCGGAGACTTACTTCAAAGAATTACAGACCATAGCAGAGTAGAAAATTTTCTGACGAAGACTTCCATTGCTGTTTTACTTTCATTTACGAGTTTGATCGTTTTTGGAATTGTGCTAGCTATTTATAGTCTACAGATATTTTTAATTTTCTTTTTTGCTTCGATATTATACCTGCTCTGGATTTTCTTTTTTCTTAAGAAAAGAAGAGAAGTTGATTACACTAATTTCAAACAACTTTCAGATAATCAAGATGCCTTGCTCGATATAATTTATGGCATGCCAGAAATTAAGCTTCAAGGCAGCCAGCTAAAAAGAAGATGGAAATGGGCTAATATCCAAGCTAAACTTTTTAAAACTCAAATAAGAGCACTTTCAATTTCACAATACCAAGATGCTGGTGCATTATTCATTAACCAGCTGAAAGATATACTAATCACCTTTTTGGCTGCTAAATTGGTTCTTGAAGGCTCATTGACCTTGGGGATGATGTTAGCCATACAATACATCATAGGACAATTGAACGTCCCTTTACAACAATTGATAGTTTTTATCCGATCAGCTCAAGATGCTAAAATAAGTTTAGAACGTTTATCAGAGATTCATGATGCCGGAGATGAAGAAGAACTAGCGGTGCAAAAATTGGACAGCATTCCAGCAGGAGACATTAAAATTTCAAATCTAACATTTAGATATACGCCTATTTCACCTATTGTTTTAAATGATGTAAATCTAATTATTCCTAGAGGAAAAACTACAGCAATAGTTGGGAGTAGTGGAAGTGGTAAAACTACGCTGATAAAATTGCTTTTGGGCTTTTATCCTTTGAATGAAGGCAGTATTGCTATAGGTGGGCAAAACCTAAATTACATTTATGCAAAAATATGGAAAGCTGCTTGCGGAGTAGTCATGCAAGATGGCTTTGTATTTTCAGATACCATAGCAAATAACATTGCAGAAAGTGAGGATTACACTAACATCAATAAGGTTTTAGAAGCTGCAGAGGCAGCAAATATCCTTGAGTTCATCAATAACCTTCCTCATAAATTTAATACCTTGATTGGTGCGAAAGGTAATGGAATGAGCCAAGGACAGAAACAAAGACTTTTTATAGCGAGAGCTTTGTATAAAGACCCACCATTTTTCTTTTTCGATGAAGCGACTAATGCTTTAGATGCCAATAATGAAAAGGTGATATCTACAAATTTGAAAAAATATTTTGAAGGAAGGACTGCCGTAATTGTTGCTCATCGATTAAGCACGGTAAAATCTGCAGACCTCATTGTAGTCTTGGAAGAAGGGAGAATTGTAGAAAAAGGTACGCATGAAGAGTTGATAAGTTTGAAAAATAAATATTACGAACTGGTAAAAAATCAAATAGAACTAGATAATTAAGGATATGCCTAATGCCAAGTTAAATAATAAAAATGATGCCTATGATGATCAGGAAATAGCTGATTTGATCGGGAATACCCCATCTTGGTTATTGCGATCTGGCATAGGCTTAATTGCTTTGTTTGTGATTATGTTTTTTATTTTAAGTTCTTACATCAGGTATCCTGATAAGTTCAATAGTATTGGTATGCTTACTTCAAGTCGTCCTCCTGTAGAAGTGCTAAGCATGTCAGAAGGATACCTCAAAAAGATGATCGTCCATGACGGTGATCAAATATCAAGTAATCAAGAGCTGTTTTATATAGAAAATACAGTAAATGAAAATGATCTGGCCGCTCTCAGTAAGTGGATTTCTGATTATGAAAAAATTAAAAATGTAGATCGCTATAAATTCTTAAATATCCCCGGCAACTTATCCCTAGGATCTGTCCAAAATGATTACGCTAACCTTAGCCTAAAATTTAACGAACTCAAACAGACCTTAAGCAATAATATTTTAGTAGAAGAAAATGCTAATCTTGACAAGGAAATCTTAAACATAGAAAGACTGAAACAAGTGCAGGCAAGAGAGAAAGAACTTTATTTTAAAGAAATAGCCTTAATGAAGAAAAATCATGATAGAAATAATGAATTATTTAAAAGTGATCTAATTAGTGAAACAGATCTCGAAAATTCAAAAGCTTCGCTACTTTCAAAAGAAAGGCAATTTGAAAGCATGGAAAACGAAATAATAAAAAACAATATTAACATAGAGCAACTGGAGTTGGAGAAATTGAGATTAAATAAGGACAGAACAAATCTCATTAGTAATTATCAATTTCAGATTGCAGAAATTATTGCAAATACTAAATCAAAGATCAGAAATTGGTCAGAAAATTACATCGTTAAAGCTAAGATCGATGGGGAGGTTTCACTTTTAGCAGATGTTAAAGAAAATATTTTCGTAGAGAAAGGCCAAGTCTTGGCCTATATTATTTCTGACGAAGCTTCTAAGAAATACATTTCCATAAAAGCACCAGTTACAAACATTGGAAAATTAGCTGTTGGTCAAAAAGTAATCATAAAATTTGATGCCTTTCCATACAAAGAATTCGGAGTCATAGAATCCACCGTTTCAAAAATTGGAACAATACCTGAGATTACCGAAAACAACAATGCTTTTTATGAAGTCATCACAAATTTACCTGATACATTGATTACAGATTTTGGCATACAAATTCCGTTTAAACCTGGAATGACAGCTAATCTTGATATCATTACAGAAGATAAAACAATACTCGCAAGAATATTCAATCAATTTACGGCTGCTCTTAAAAACCGTTAATGTCTTTTTATTCTTTGATGAATATTTTTGAATAGGACTTTTTCCCTTCAACTTTAAAGTCCAAATAATATAATCCAGCAGCTAGAGCGTTTACTCCTTTCCATTCTATACTTTGTTTTCCCATAGCTTGATTTTTTGCTGAACTGATCGTTTCAATGATCTTGCCCATTTGATCAATTACATGAATCTCTACCTCACTTTTTTTAATGAGCGTGTATTCGATGTTTAAATAATCACTTGTTGGATTTGGGTAAAGATTTATTTCGTTTATTTGAATCGGCACATTTTTATCAGAAGTCGGAACAAAGTTAATGCATGCTTCAATGATGTCTAACATGTATGGATAAGTAATGTCTGCATTTACATTTCCAGAATTTGCAAGTAATGAAACTGCAATGTCTTTGGCAGGAAAATAAAAAACATTTGAAGAGTAAAAGATTGCTCCATTGTGACCATAAAGGATAGAATTCCCTTCTTCGTCATTTACTATAATAACCCCCATCCCGTAGGACACTTGATTGTTTAAAGGGTATTGACCATACATATCCATCATAGCTTCTTCGCTAAGTAATTTTCCTGAATAAAGAAGTCTTGCAAAAGTAGCAATGTCTTCCGCACTGGAGGTGTATGCTCCTGCTGCCCATGCCGAAGAAAAGATAGATTGATAATCGATTCCAGCTGCATCGATATCATCCACATTGCCGTCATTGTCTAGGTCTATAAAAATGTGTGCGTAATCACTTGTAATGTTTTCATATGGAAATAGTGCAATACCATCTAAATCATTTGGACTTAACAATTGATCACGAATGTATTGATGATAGCTTTGACCACTTGCTGCTTCAATGATCAGTCCCAATAAGATATAATTGGTATTGCTGTAAGACCAACTTTGACCGTTTGTAAAAAGAGGTTCTGCTAGAAAGTCCTCTAAGATTTCTATAGGTGTCCACACTCTTGTAAAGTCACTTGAATAAATGGAATCAGCAAAATTAGGATGCTCAGTATAATTAAAAATACCGCTTGTGTGTTGTAGTAAATTATAGATGTTTATGCTTGGATCAATAAATTCATAATCCATAATGCTAGGAATCCAATCAGAAACCTCATCGTTAATGTTTAGTTGTTCATCATCTTGCAACTTAAAAATAGCTGCAGCAGTCAAAATTTTTGATACTGAACCTACACCAAAGATATCGCTTGGTTTCACTGGCACATCCATGCTAGCCATCCCATTGGTGCCGGCCCAATTACCATCAGGAGTTATTAAGGCAGCAGAAATACCAGCAGCATTTGTAGTACTCCTGCAGGAATCAACGATTGCTTGCAACTGAGCCTCTAGTTCTGGATCTAGATCCCCTGCAAAAGGAGAAGACTTGATGGTTTTTAAGGGATCAATTATTTTTACTTGACTACTTATTTTATGGTTGAAGTCTTTGAGTTCAAAAGATAAATCCTGGCTGTATGTTAGAAAGCATGTTAAGGTGAGTAGAATTGAAATAGTCGATTTAAGCGTCATAATACTTGTTTTTCTTAGCTAAAATGTCTGGAATTAGCGTGATTTAGGAAATTACAAATTTATTTTAAAAATATGCTATTATTTCCAACTCAAGAATTAATATCGACGTCTTGTGGAGTGTAATTGAAATTAATTAATCAAAAATAAAAATTATGCTTAAAAATTGCCTTTACTTAATTTTTCTCTTGAGCAGTTTTATGGCTTATAGCCAAGAAGATTGTGATTGCGAAATCGGTCCAGATGACATTCCGGTTTGTGTCGAGATAGAAGAAGGATTTGTTGTGCCATTTCCAAATGAATGCTTTGCAGCTTGTTTTGGATATACTGCTGAAGATTACGTTGACTGTGATGAAATTCCACCATTTCCTCAGGATACTACTTATGTAGATTGTGATTGTGAGATTAGCGAAAAAGACGAATTAGTTTGTGTTTTAACTAATTCCGAGACTGGAGAAGTTTGTCCTTTCCCAAATTTATGTTTCGCAGAATGTTTTGGCTATACAGCAGAAGATGTTGTTGATTGTGGAGATTTTGATTGGGATTACGAAGGCGAATGGCCTCAAGATTCTACGTGGATAGATTCTACCTACGTAGATCCATGTGGATGTGATTGGGATTTTGATCCAGAGCTAGAATGGATATGTGTCATGGGAGAAGACGGATTTTCTATTCCATACCCGACCTTATGTTTTGCAGAATGTGATGGTTTTACAGAAGCAGATGTAGTAGCATGCGATTTTGGTGATTGGCCACAAGATTCTACTTACGTAGATCCATGTGGGTGTGATTGGGATTTTGATCCAGAGCTAGAATGGATATGTGTAATGGATGCAGATGGATTCTCTATTCCTTACCCGACGCTGTGCTTTGCAGAATGTGATGGTTTTACAGAAGCAGATGTAGTAGCATGCGATTTTGGTGATTGGCCACAAGATTCTACTTACGTAGATCCATGTGGATGTGATTGGGATTTTGATCCAGAGCTAGAATGGATATGTGTAATGGATGCAGATGGATTCTCTATTCCTTACCCAACGCTGTGCTTTGCAGAATGTGATGGTTTTACAGAAGCAGATGTAGTAGCTTGTGATTTTGGTGACTGGCCACAAGATTCAACTTGGATTGATTGTGATTGTGAAATTCTTCCAGAAGATGAGCCTGTATGCGTAGATCTTGGAGGTGAAGTTTGTGAATTACCAAATCAATGTTTTGCAGATTGTCTAGGTTTAGATACAGTAGATTGCAATGGATTCGAAGGTGAAGTAGGAAGTTGGACTTTACAACAACAATATGCAGTTGAAGATGAAGAAACTTTCATAGAAAGAACAAAAGCACCGAAAGTAGTATTGGATCCTATTTATCCAAATCCTGTTTCTACCCAAAATCTTAACCTCGTGATAGATTTAGAAGGGAGCTCAAATATGAATGCTGAAATTACTTTGACAGATATTTATGGCAATGTATTGACAAGATCATCATTAATGCTTTCAAAAGGAAAGAATAATGCGGATCTTTCATTAAACAATGTGAATAAAGGTATATTCTTTGTGAATATAATTACAGAGAATGGGGCTCAAAGCCAAAGATTGATTAAACAATAGATTTAGTTTAAAGCAAAGATGGCAATGGTGTTCTCATCATTGTACATCTTTGTTTTTAATAGTTGAATGAATATAGATTTAAGCATACTAGAAGCATGTTCTA
>CALDYJ010000090.1 GCA_937941095.1 uncultured Saprospiraceae bacterium
GGCGAATTACTGTTTTATACTAATGGAAATGACATCATTTCATTGAATCATGAATACATGGAAAACGGAACATTTCTAATGGAAGAAGAGCAATGTGACCATATTTTTATGTATCAAGGTGGTATTATTTTACCGATCGAAGATGATGATAGTAAGTACATGTTAATTCATACCAATTATGAATACTATCCAGAAATCTTTAGAAGATCAAGTAAGCTGCTATACAGCAGCATCATTGACATGAATGAAAATGATGGTTTAGGGAAAGTAGTGAGACGAAAAGAATTGGTTTATGATGAATACATGATGACAGGAAAATTACAAGCAGTACGACACGCCAATGGACAGGATTGGTGGGTTTTTAGGCTTCAATTAAATTCTCAAAAGTACCTTAGATTCTTGGTTAAAGGAGAGAGCATGACTTATGAAGGATTCGGTTTTGTAGACGAAAGACCCATAGATGGAATTGGTCAGATGCACTTTTCTCCTGATGGATCTAAGCTAGCCATAATAAACTATGCAAACCCAACGGTAGGAAATAATTTAAGTGTGTTTGAAGTGGATCGCTGTGAAGGCGTATTGTATAATCAAAAATATTATCAATGGCAGGATGACATGGAACAAGTTTCTCCAGGAGTATGTTTTTC
The DNA here is from genome assembly GCA_937941095.1 of uncultured Saprospiraceae bacterium. Classification (GTDB taxonomy): domain Bacteria; phylum Bacteroidota; class Bacteroidia; order Chitinophagales; family Saprospiraceae; genus JALZVN01. The sequence continues at coordinate 648 of CALDYJ010000090.1, forward strand.
TCCAGATTCAAAATTTCTCTACAGCTGTAATTACGACACTTTGCACCAATACGATTTAAGTGAAATGGATTTGTTTAGTACCCGAGAAGTAGTGGGTATAAGAGATAGTTTTACTAAAGAAAATTTCACTCCGTATTTTTGGCAAATGCAATTGGGACCCGATAGCAAGATATACATGGGCACATCAAATGGAAGTAAGCATCGTAACATCATCCATGATCCAAATCAAAAAGGACTTGCTTGTAAATTTGAGCAAAGAGGCCTTCCTCTGCCAAACTGGGGTTCATTTAGTGTCCCCAATCATCCGAACTATCGGCTTGGTCCACTAGAAGGAAGCATGTGTGATACGCTAGGTATAGATAACATCCCAGTCGCAAAATTTAGACAAGAAGATTCTACAGCTTTAAGAATGCAGTTTAAGGACTTGTCCTACTATGAGCCGCAGACTTGGCTATGGGATTTTGGCGATGCATCCACTTCTACAGCAAAAAATCCATATCATGAATTTCCCATGGAAGGCCAGTATAAAGTGTGTCTCACCGTAAGCAATACAAATGGGCAAAGTACATTTTGTAAAGAAATATGTTTGCTGACTGAAGGAGAGTTTTTAGCAGAAATTCCACCACTACCCGACACATTGCTTTGCAAAGAACTTCCTTTTGAATGGGAAGTGCTTGTCCCTTTAATGGATACATTAAATATGGAAGATTTTAGTATTGATTGGAGTGGTCCACAAGAATTTGAAAGTAAGGATAAGCAAATCATGATATCCAAGAAAGGAAAATACAGTGTAGAGGTAGAGCACTTATCAACTGGCTGCATTATGTACGATAGCATACAAGTAATTTTAGAAAAGCCTCATTCAAATCCTTCCTACCTTTCAGCAGATTTAAATTATTCATTTTTCGGAAATGCAGATACTTTAAGTCATTTCTGGGACTTTGGAGATTCGAATGTGAGCGAAGCAGAAAACCCAATCCACCTTTATGCAGAAGAAGGGGTTTATACGGTTACGCATATAGTTAGCAATGATTGCGAAAAAGATACCAGCTATTTTGAAGTGAATGCAAGCTTAGTAGGATTAGAATCAAGCTCCGTGTTTGAATTAAAACTTTATCCTAATCCCACAAAAAATATAATTTACGTCAAAGGCTTAGAAGAGAAATCTGTAGCACAAGTGTATTCTGTACATGGCTTAAGCATGAGCCAGCAAACATTAAATTTAGGCAATCCAGAGATTAGTTTGAAAAACCTGCCTGATGGCATCTACTTTATAAAGATCATCTCATCAGAAGATACTGTTTTTATAGAAAAAGTAACTAAAGGTCATTAATAATTCCTGTCTTCTTTTATTTCTGAAATTAATTGCAAAGCTGCTTTCTCTGGAATTTCAATAGGGGAAAGGGTGTTGTAAAAGAAACCATAATTCATCTGTAAGATGATGTATTTTTTCTCTCCAGCTTTGACTTCAATATGTGCGTGTTCTCTTTTTTCGTTTCTCTTCTTACCATAAAATTGTGCAGTACATAGATAAGATCCTGCTTCAACTTTGTGTTTAGAAAAACGTTTATTGTTGATTTTGCAAACTAAGTCATCGTTGATAAATGTTTTGAATGGAATAGCCCACCCAACGATGCCTGTTTTTCGAATGAAAATTATTTCGCCTTTGTCTACCTCATGGGTCTTAACTTTTTGGCTTGGAAAAAACTCTTGAGGTTGAGCGAAACTGTATAAGAATAATGAACTAAATAGGGCAAGAAAAAAATACTTTTTCATTACTAAAAGGTTTAGATTGTTATATTAATGCTGTAAAGAGAGCAGCATTCCCACAAAGGTTGTAAATTTATAATTCAAATTCTTAATTATGCCTATTTCTCCATTTCACCTAGCGATCCCTGTCAAGGAAATCAATGAAACCCGTACTTTTTATAGGGAAATCATTGGTTGCGAAGAAGGAAGAAGTTCTGACCATTGGGTAGATTTTAATTTTTACGGACACCAATTAGTCATTCACATATCCGACAATGTCAATAAAGCAGATGCTACTAATGCGGTGGATGGGCATGATGTTCCCGTTCCACATTTTGGTATAGTACTGCCTTACAGTGAATGGGAATCACTAGCCGAAAGAATTTCAAAAGCGGGAATTAAATTCATCATCGAACCTTACATCCGATTTAAAGGAGAGACAGGCGAACAAGCAACAATGTTTTTTCGAGACCCTTCTGGAAACAACTTAGAGTTTAAAGCTTTTAAAAACATGGATCAATTATTTGCGAAATAAGATAGAAATTTAAAATGGATAAGGCACTAAAGACCATGATAGAGAATATGCCTGAAAAAACAGGAAAATCTCTTGAACAATGGAAAAAAGTTTTAAAGAAAAAAGCATTTGCAAAACATGGAGAAGCTGTAAAGTTTCTCAAAACAGAATATGGAGTTACACATGGATTTGCCAATACCATAGTTAGTCTTTTTAGGCAAGAAAGTGAGGTGGCAGAAAAAGGGACAATAGATTTAGTAGCAGCCCAGTATAAAGGAAAAGAAAACCTCCTTCCCATTTATGAAAAACTAATCAAAACCATTAGTAAATTTGGAAAGGATGTAGAAATTGCACCTAAAAAAGGTAGCGTTAGTCTAAGACGATCTAAACAATTTGCCTTGATAAAACCAGCTACTAAAACCAGAATAGATTTAGGACTAAAACTAAAAGGCAAAGAAATAACTGATCGTCTAGGGGATTCTGGTCCTTTTGGTTCTATGTGTACACATCGGGTCAAGTTAGCAGAGGCAAAAGAAGTAGACAAAGAATTGATGGATTGGCTGAAAGAGGCCTATAAGAATGCATAGGATGTTGTTTCTATGATATCACCTTATATGCATGATGGTAGCATCGAGCCCTTTAAGGAAGTTTTCCATCACTATAATAAAGGTGGGGAAATTCATTCTAATAAAAGTGAATTCATTCAAGGGTTAAATTTGACTTCTGATGAAAAACAGGACCTTGTAAATTTTTTGGAATCATTAAGTGATGAAACATTTATTGAAAACCCTAATTTTAGAAACTAATCTTATGAAAGATTTAATTAAATTACTCTTGATTAGAAACCCTATTCCATTATTTATAGTACTTTACCGGATCCTGATCTTCCATTAAACAATTTACTAGAGCTATTGGTAATGAACAAGTTACTCCAGATAAAATGGTTTTGGCTATGGAAAAATTCATGACACACTTTAACAGACGAAAATTTCGTAAATAACATTGCTTACAAAACGCCTTTTTAATTACCTATTACATAAAAATCATGCATAAATATATTATTGGTTTATTATCATTTTTAGTTGCTACAACGCTTTTCATATTTCCTGTTTCCGCTCAACAAATCAATTGGTCTGACCCGATCGATGTTTCATCCTCCTCATTCGGGAATGATTATCCGAGGATGGTTTTAGATGGTGATCAAAACCCACTCATCACCTGGGGAAGTAGCGATAAAGTATATTTTTCTAGATTCGAAAATGGTGATTTTTCTGCTCCAATCATGCTTAATGATGAAAGTACTAATGCCTACACAGCAAGTTGGACAGGCCCAGATTTGGTTGCTAGAAATGATACCGTCTATGCTTGTTTTATGCATAGGGATTGGACCAAGAAAACTTTTTTGATTCGGTCATTTGATAATGGCGAAACATTTAGTTCTCCAATAGAGATTGAAAATTATCAAGATAGCACTTCACGTTTTCCAACTGTAGCTATAGATCAAAATGGAAACCCTCTAGTAGGCATTATGAAAATGGACTTGAACGGGCATCATCCCAATTACGTCGTAAGAAAAAGCACGGATCATGGTGCTTCTTTCACAAGCGAAGCAAATGCTGGTGGCTGGTCCGGGCCAGATAGTGAAGCCTGTGATTGTTGTCCAGCATCCATTACAAGCTCAGGTCAAAACACTGCTCTTTTTTATAGAAATAATTTTGGGAATTTAAGAGATATATATGCCTCAATTTCCAACAATGCAGGATCGACATTTGATTCAGGTTTTGCAGTTGATAATAGTAATTGGGAAATATTTGCCTGCCCTGCAAGTGGACCTGATGGAGTAATCATAGGTGATACTCTGTACAGTGTTTTTCTTTCTGGACTTAAATGTTATTTATCTAAGTCAAGTATAAGCAATGAATCACTTTATTCAGTGAGCCCTTTAGGGGAAATCCCTTCAGTTGAAAGTCAGAATTTTCCAAGAATTAGTAATTATGGCAATAGTGTTGCAATCAGTTGGATGGGAAGTTTGTCAGGGACTAAGCTCTTCGTTTCCTATACTGATGACATCACTAATGGGATGGCATTAAGAAGAGATACGGTGTATAGTGCTTCTTTCAGCTCTGCAGATGTGGTTCTTGGAGAAAATGGTATTCACATCGTTATAGAGGCATTAGGAGGAAGTGTGAAATATTTGCATGGAACAATTAGACCAACTTCTATTTCAAAAATAGATCCGGATATTTTGTCAATTTATCCTAATCCATCCAATAATAGAATTCATATTGATGGGCATGAAAATTTTAAAAAATACATCCTCTATAGCATCAATGGGCAAGTCCTTGAAAAAGGAAATATGCTTCAATCGATCGATCTTTCTAAACATGGGAAGGGCAGTTTTGTTTTGGAACTCATAGATAACGAAGAACAAACACATCAGAAAGTCATTATAAGAAAATAAGTTTTTTAATTTATTTGCCAAAATGTTTCTTATTGAAAGAAGTAAATAAAGAATTGATCGATTGGCTGAAGGAAGCTTATAAGAATGCTTAATACTTAGACCTCAGATTTATTTGTTTCTCCATAGCTAGTCTTTGAACTTTTGAATAGCTTCTCTGTTTCGTTTTCATGTTGTATACAATATTAATTTTCTTATGTTCATCTATCATCATGGATAATAATGCTAATGTTATTTTTAATTTCAATCCGGATAGTGATCTATCCAAATGGTATATAGTAGATGATGTGGTGATGGGAGGAAGATCCGAGGGTAAATTTGAA
>CALDYJ010000091.1 GCA_937941095.1 uncultured Saprospiraceae bacterium
AATCATCATTTAGAAGGCGGTTTTATTGAATCTCGATTAGCCATTGAAGATACTAACATTGATTTCTTTATTGAAAATAGTAAACCGACTGCTATCCCAGAAATGAACCATAAAATAAAAAGTGGAGGGATTGGATTAGTAAATGTGAAAAGGAGGCTCAACATTATATACCCAGCTAAACACGAATTAGAAATAAATGACAAACCTAGCTCTTACGCAGTGAACCTAAATTTGAATCTTTAAATTAAACCACACATTATGATAAACGTAATAATTGTTGATGATGAACCCTTAGCTCAAGAAGTCCTCGAGACCTTGATCGGACAAATGCCTCAATTAAATCTTATTGCTAAATGCAACAATGCCATTGAAGCTAATTCGGTCTTACAGAAGGAAAAGATTGATCTCATGTTTTTGGATATTCAAATGCCTCAAATAACAGGAGTTGAATTCTTAAGATCATTGTCAAATCCTCCTGAAGTCATCTTCACAACTGCACATAACCAGTATGCTTTAGAAGGTTTTGAATTAAACGTAATAGATTATTTAATGAAGCCTATTTCTATGGATAGGTTTATGAAAGCAGTAAATAAGGCAACTGATAAAATTAATTTGAGCGTAACCGAAAAAGGCGGGGATGCTGAAGATTTCATTTTTGTCAAATCTGATAAGAAATTAGTGAAGATAAAATACGATGACATCATTTATATCGAAGGCTTGAAGGATTATGTCATTATCCGAATGGATTCTGGGCGTATCATTACCCTACAAACCATGAAAAGTTTAGAATTAAAATTGCCAGATAATTTATTTATGAGAATTCATAGGTCATACATCGTGGCAATAGATAAAATCAATTCATTTTTTGGAAATTCGGTTGAAGTCAAAGAGAAAGGTCAAGCCAAACCAATTCCTGTCGGTAAAAATTATAAAGAAGACTTATTAAAAATCATCAATGAAAAACGCATTTAGTGTAATTATTTCATCGAATTTTGTACCTAAGAGAATAGATTTAAAAATGATTTTATAAATTGTAGCCTATTCTAATATTCAAAACCCATTCGTTATGGCAAAAAAGGCAAAACAAAAGAGAAAAGAAGCAGCATTAAAAAGGCAAGAAAAACAATTTTGGAGAGTAGTTTACATAGTTACTGCCGTAGTTTTATTGTTATTATTCTTCTTTATTTGGAAAGGTTAAACTAAAAAGCATCGATTCTTTAGCCAATATTACATTCCTTGATGCGTATACACTAAATCCTGGTGACCTAGATTGGGACTTGTTTGAAGGAATGGGAATAGTCAAGATCTTCAACAGGAGTACAAGACAAGAAGGAATTGATCGATGTAGGACTTCAGATCTTATAATCACGAATAAATTTGTAGTAGATAAGACCTTCTTGAATGAGTGCCCTAACATAAAATTTATATGTGTCGCAGCTACAGGATATAACAACATCGATATTGAAGAATGCAAAAAAAGAAATATAGTTGTAAGTAATGTTGGGGATTACAGTTCTGCTTCTGTTGCACAATTAGTTTTTGCATTTATTCTTCACATCTTAAACGCTGTTTCTAAACACAACAGTTCAGTCAAAAAGGGGTATTGGTCCATCTGTCCTGACTTTTCTTTTTCACTTCTATCTATTCAAGAACTAAAAGGCTTAACATTAGGACTCTACGGCTATGGCAACATCGCAAAAAAGGTTGCAATAATTGCTAAAGCATTTGAAATGGAAGTTATCGCAAGTTCAGCAAGTAGAACGAGCGGCAAAGAGGATGGGCTAACTTTTGTGGATACTAATACTTTGCTTAACAAAAGTGATGTTCTCTCATTACATGCAGCCCTAAATCCCAAAACTATTGGTTTTATCAATAAAGCATCATTGAGAAAAATGAAATCAAGTGCTATTCTTATTAATACAGGAAGAGGTGGGCTAATTATTGAGCACGATCTTGCTGAAGCTTTGTATGAAGGTCAAATTAAAGCAGCAGCACTCGATGTGTTAAATGAAGAACCAGCTCCTCTAAGTCATCCATTTTATAAATTGTCAAACTGCATTCTCACCCCGCACATAGCTTGGTCAAGTTTGCAATCGAGAAAAAGACTCATGCAAGGAGTAGCAGATAATCTCAAAGCATTTTTGGATGGGAATCCTATCAATGTAGTTTAGCTAACGATTAAGCCGTCTTTCATTTCTAATCTACGATCACTCATTTTTGCTAGTTCTTCATTATGAGTAACAATTACAAATGTTTGCTTGAATTTATCCCTAAGATCAAAAATCAATTGGTGTAATTCATTAGATGTGTTTGAATCTAAATTACCACTGGGTTCATCTGCGAAAACCACCAAGGGTTCGTTAAATAGTGCTCTTGCAACAGCTACTCTTTGTTGTTCTCCACCAGAAAGTTCATTGGGTTTATGTTTTAGACGATCTGCAAGACCCAGAAAATCTAACAGTTCTTCAGCTCTTTTTTTAACCTCTTTTTGGTTTCTTTTTTGAATCATCCCAGGAATACTAACATTTTCTAATGCTGTAAATTCTGGTAGTAAATGATGAAATTGAAAAACAAAGCCAATTTTATCGTTCCTAAATTTTGCGATTTCTTTATTATTTAAAGCGGTTAATTCTTGATTGTTAATCCATACATGACCTTGATCAGGTTTATCTAATGTCCCTAAAATGTGAAGTAAAGTACTTTTTCCAGCTCCACTTTTTCCAACAATGCTAACAATCTCACCTTTATTTATATCTATGTCAACACCTTTTAAAACATTGAGTTTACCGTAAGATTTTGAAACGTTCTGAGCTTTTATCATAATGTGAAGATAATAAGCTTCCACAATTAATTGAAATGGCATATACTTTACAAAGCTTCTTGCTCTTTGACACAGCGTAGCTATATTTACGTTCGTTATAAACCTGTTAATATGAGTAATGAGGATAAGCCAGTATTGATCAAAGACATATATAATCTTGATTATATGAAAGCTGGCGACAATACAATTTTGACAGAGGTGATGCATCCCTTCAAGGATAAAAAGGAATTACCTTACAGCTTAGCTTTTGCTAAGCTTTTAAAAGGAGCATCTTCACTCCCTCACGTTTTAAATAATGAAGAACTGTATATATTCATAAAAGGTTATGGATCAATACATATAGAGCAAGATGTGTATGAGGTAAAAGAAGGAATGACGGTTTTAGTTCCTGCTGGGAAAGCTCAATATGTAAAAAATAGATGCGAAGGGGAATTGGAGTTTTATTGTATTGTAAGTCCACCTTGGAGCGCTGAAAAAGAAGAAATATTAAAATAATTTCAATATTTTTTATTGAATTTTTAATAATGAGGGCAAATAATATATATTTGCGTATCCTCACTACTATCAAATTGTTTAACGCTTAAAAATTTGCCTATAAAAGCAGTTTTACTTTAAAAACGAATCGAATGATACCTACCCTTTTTGGGTAATGTATTTTTAGAACCTTTAAGCCTAAACAATTTTTGTATGAGAATACTTCAGCTAAGTAAGAAGTTCCCCTATCCATTAAAAGACGGTGAATCAATCGCAGTGATGAACCTAAGTAAAGCCCTAGACAAACTAGGATGCGAAGTCACCCTTCTTGCAATGAATACCACTAAACATTTTTGTGATGTATCAAGTGTAAATGGATCTTTCAATCATTATGTTTCCTCTCATTATACAGAACTAGACAATACCCTCAAATTCAAAGATGCGTTCATGAATCTTTTTTCGAATGAATCTTATCACATCTCAAGATTTATTTGTCCAAAATTTAAAAATGAACTCATTAGATTGTTAAAAGAAAATACCTATGACATTGTTCAGCTAGAAACCTTATACCTAGCTCCTTATATACCCATTATTAGAAAATATTCCAAGGCTTTTGTTGCTATGAGAGCACACAATGTAGAGCATGAAATTTGGGAAAGAGTCACTAGAAACACAAAAAACTTAGCTAAAAAAGTCTATTTAAAACACCTCACTGATAAATTAAGGAGATACGAAATCAATCAATTAAATAATTATGATTTGTTGATAGCCATTTCTGAAAAGGATCTTCAAACATTCAGAAAATTAGGTTATAAAAATAAAGGCATAGTAACGCCTATTGGCTTAAGCACAGAAGAATATTTACCTAATTATAGTACCTACAAAAAAGACATCTCTTTATCATTTATTGGTTCATTAGACTGGATGCCAAACCTGGAAGGACTCAGTTGGTTTTTAGATAATGTTTGGGACAGTATTTTGAAAAAATATCCAAACCTAAAATTACATGTAGCAGGGCGAAATACTCCTAAAACATTAATAAACTCACGGTACAAAAATGTAAAAGTATACGGAGAAGTAAACGATGCTAAACGTTTTATAAACGGACACACCATAATGATTGTACCTTTGCTTTCAGGTTCGGGTATGCGCGCGAAAATACTTGAAGGTATGGCTTTAGGTAGGGTTGTATTGACTACTCAATTAGGTCTTGAAGGCATAAATGCAGATCACAAAAAAGAAGTGCTGGTCGCTAATACTGCAGAAGATTTTATCAAGGCACTTTCTTTCTGTTATGAAAGCAATGGTTCATTAAATAAAATTGGAAAAAACGCTAAAAGATTGGCTAACACTAATTACGACAATCTTAAAACAGCACTAAGTCTCATTAAGGAATACAATAAAGTTGTAAAGAAAGAAGCAAAAATAAAGGAAGATTTAGCTGTGGCAAGTTAAATTAGCAGATGGTATTGTTTCTAAAGGCCATTTTTTGGCTATCAAGCTTTTTATTAATTCATTCGTATCTACTCTACCCTATTTGGCTATACCTCTTAGCTAAAAATAAGACTACAAATCAGAAAATTTATAAAAGGACAGATAATTTACCGCAAGTTATTGTTTTAATCGCTGCCTACAACGAAGAAAAAGTGATTGCCCAAAAGATTCAAAGCTTAATAGATCAAGATTATCCAAAAGAAAAACTAAAGATTCTAGTTGGTTCCGATTGTTCAAGTGATAAGACTGATGAAATTTTAAATGAATTAGCAAATACTCATAAGCATTTAACCTTTCAGGCTGGGACTAAGAGAAGCGGAAAACCAGGCGTCGTCAATCGACTATATGACTATTGCAATGAACATTTTGAAGTAAAGAATAGTGTTTTAATCCTCACTGATGCAAACGTCATGCTTGACAAAAGTGCTTTGTTTCATTTAGTTAAGCACTTTAAAAATAGCTCAATAGATGTCGTAGATTCTAATATTAGAAATGTATTGAACCAAGAAGGAGGAATTTCCAAGTCCGAAATGATGTACATAAAGCGAGAAGTCAAGATAAAAAATAGAGAGGGCTTAATATGGCAAAAAATAGCAGGTACTTTTGGTGGATGTTTTGCCATAAGGTTTAGTTCTTTCAGCAAGGTTCCCCAAAACTTTATCGTTGATGATTTTTACATAAGCATGAAAGTCATCGAAGCGAATGGTGGTTTAATTAGTGATTTAGATGCTATATGCTACGAAGATCTCCCAAATGATATGATGGAAGAGTTTAGACGTAAAAAACGAATTTCTGCAGGGAACTTTCAAAACATGAAGGCATTTAAAAATTTGATGAATCCTTTCAACTCAACCGGCTTTATGCTTTGGAGTCATAAATTTTTAAGATATATAGGCCCCTTTTTAATGATCATTATCCTCATCACAAGTTTGATCATGAGTTTGTTAGGTGATCAACTCATGACACTAATGCTGATCTTACAGGTAATTTGGTATCTAATTATACCCTGTCTTGATTTAATTTTTAAGACCTTTGGGCTAAGCATAAGTTTGTTAAGAAACATCAGG
>CALDYJ010000092.1 GCA_937941095.1 uncultured Saprospiraceae bacterium
ATTAAAGCTTTTTTCATTTTTTATGCAACAATTGAAATATGTTTATTTGCAATTATATGAAGCAAAATTAATTTTTGCACTAATCTTTGATTCTGCAATTATTTAAATATAAGCAAAGCTAGATGATTAATAAATAAACATAAATAGTAAATAAAATTTAATTCTAAACCATAAACTTTAGATTCGGTATGATTTTTTTCAAATTCGGTATATTCCTAACTAATATTTGTTGGAACTCATCTTAAACAAGGTCATGCAATGAACCAAAATAATTTTCTCCTCCTTTAGGATTTGTGTATATTGGATATCAAAATAATTTCATGCGTCTCCTGTTTTTTATTTTTCTTCTTCCATTTTCTCTTTCCTCCCAAACCCAAGTCGGACAATTCATTAATGGAACTTCACCTGAACTTACTGGTGAATCAGTTTCTATATCTGAAGATGGAAAAACAATAGCCATTGGATCACCAATATTTAATGGTGAAGATTATTTTTATGCTGGCATAGTACGTGTCTTCGAACTAAAAGAAAACATCTGGGTTCAAAAAGGAAATGCCATTGAAGGAGAAAAAGATCTTGACAACTTTGGTTTTACTGTAATACTTGCTAAAAATGGCTCAAGACTTTTAACCAGTACCTATTTAGGAGATATAAGAATTTTTGATTTTGATGAAAATGAAAATTGGATTGAAATAGGCAGATTTGAAAGCAGTCAAGATTCTATTAGAATTAATTATGCTTCAATAAGCTTCTCAAATAATGGAAACCGAATTGCATTCGAAATTACCAATCTAATAAGCCATTTAGACAAAGTAGAGGTTTATGAATATGATGGCGATTGTTGGAAATTAAGCGGTAATCCTTTTTTTGAGGAGATCCAAAAAGATTTTATAGTACTTAAACTTCGCACAAGTCTTTCTCATGATGGAAACGTTTTGCACGTCTCCGATGTCGAATTCAATTCTAATCTTTTTGTTGGAACTGGGAAGCTTTGTAGTTTCAAATATGAAGAAGACTCCTGGACTCAAATGGGTGAATGCCTATTAGGGGAGGGCATTGATGATCAATTTGGTTTCTCTCATGCGACCAATCAAACTGGTGATGTCATTATTATAGGTGGACCATCCGTAGATCCTAATTTAAAAAATGACAAGACTGTCAAAATATTTGAATTCAAAAATGATGAGTGGATTCAAAAAGGAAATGCTATTGAGCATGATAACCTCAGTGCTTACTTTGGAAATGATGTTGAAATATCTGCTGATGGGAATGTAGTTGCCATTCCTGCGGAAAGAGATTCGACTAATGGTGGATTTTCAGGCCAAGTAAAGCTATACGAATTTATAGAAGATGTTTGGGTTCAAAAAGGGGCAGCTATCAATGGCGATTTCGATGAATTTTGTGGCAGATCAATTTCTCTTTCTGCTGATGGAACAATATTAGCCGTTGGGTGTCCTCGTTTTGGAATTGATCGAGGAGAAGTTAGGGTTTATGACTATAGTATGCCTTTGTCTAATAATAATATTCAGGCTATCGAAAAATTAGATATCCATCCTAATCCTGCTTCCAATTATATACATTTTAAAACCAAAAAGAAATCAAATTCAACATTTAAAATTTACAACCAAGTCGGCGTCCTTTTGCTAAGCGACACTTATGATGAGCATGTCGACATTCGTTTTTTACCTCCAGGCATTTACTTTTTACAAATTGTAGAAGAAGGAGTGAGGTATAAAGCAAAATTTGTGAAGCAGTAGCTTAGTCATTCATAATTGACCTGATATCTAAACGACGGACACTACCCTTTTCTCCTAAAAAAATTAACACTTAGACAATTAATCCATAAAAATTAAGGTTAATTTGTTAATATTAACTTCCCATCAAACTATTTGGTTTGATTTATGGGTTATAGTAATCAATCAAAGTAATAATATCTTGAGCAATACAGCATATCCATTAGAAATAGAACACAGTCCGAATGCTCGGAAAGCTAGATTTATATCATTGGTGGCACATGGCATCTTGCTATTGTTCATGATGGTAGGTTGTCTTTCTTACGAAGAGCCTGATCCTCCTAGGTTTCAAGAAGTCATCACCATAGATTTTAGAGATGATTTTGAAGAAGAACTCAAAGAGTTTGACGAAATAGAAGAAACAGCGGCAGCTAAATCGTCGACAGCAGAAGCTGCTCCAGAACCTGTGGAAGAAGAAGAAATCATTGAAGAAACTATGGAACAAGATGTCGTAGAAGAAGTGGAGGAAGAAGAAGTTCAAGTCGAAGAGGTTCAACCAGAAGAAGAAGCTTTTGAAGAAGAAACGGCTCCGGAACCAGATGTCGTGGATGCAGCACCAGAAACTTCCGCAGATGCAGAAAGAGAAATCATAGAAGCGCAAGAAAAAGAAATAGCACTCAAAAAAGTCGAAGAAGAAAAGAAACGTAGAGCAGAAGCTAAAAGAGAAGCAGAAGAAAAAGCTGAGAAAGAAAGAATTGCTGCAAAGAAAAAAGCCGCAGAAGCTAAAAAGAAAGCTGATGCTGAAGCCAAAAGAAAATTAGCCGAAAAGAAAAAGGCAGACGCCAGAAAGAAAGCTGAAGCAGAAAAGAAACGTAGAGCAGCAGCTGAAGCACGTCGTAAAGCCGCAGAAGCAGCAGCTAAAAAGAAAGCTTCTGGATCTGGTACTGGTGGCGCAGGAAAAGATGGTAAATCAAATACTCCTGGAGATGGAAAGTCTGGATCAAGCACCTCCGGAAGCTCCAATACAGACGGTAAGGGTGAAGATGGACCTGGAGGAGATGGATTCTTTAATAAAATAGGAAAGCTGCAAAGAGCCGTTGATAAAAGGGTTTATCCAAAAGACCTCTCTAAAGAAGGTAAGGTAGTCTTCAACATCTGCATAGACAGATCTGGAAAAGTTATCTACTCCAAAATAAATAGAGGTAGATCTACCCTCAAAGATAGAGAAGCCCTTTCAGATGCATCTTATGCTATGCGAAGAACAACTTTTGAAAGAGATTCAAGTGCACCTGAAAAAGAATGTGGAACTTGGACCTTAACCATAAAGAATCCTAATTAGTAGCAGTGCTTATTATTTTAGCAATAAAAAAGGATCAAAGCTTTACAGCTTTGATCCTTTTTTATTGCTCTTTTCACACTAATTAAGAATATCCAAGGCATCTACTCTAAAAATTAAACTTTCCTTCACACTCCTTAGCGCTTCCTGAACCAAGTGGTCTACATTAAAGCTTTATCATTGTATATCGAATGATTTAGTCAATTAGACTAGACTTATCATCCCTACTGCAACTATAGTCCGAACAAAAACAAAAATTAAAGCAAACAAAAACAACGTGATCCAACATTGGGTTCGTTCTTTTATTTAAACCACACCTATTAAATGAAGAAAGAACCCCGAGGTAAAATTACTTTTAAAAAGTAATGAATTTTAAAGCCAGAATGCTAAAATCCACAAAAAACAAAAACCTTCTAGCCTAGCTAAAAGGTTTTTTTATGCCTATGAATCCATCAAAATATTTACTTCTATTATTTTGTTTTTTATGGACCTGCAAAGCCAATCCAGATCATTTAAACTTTAGGAATTCCTTGAGCAAAGGAATGATCGCTGCTCAAAGCAATCAAAAACCTGTTTTTATTTACTTTGGTGCCTGGTCCTTAGGCTATAGCGAATTCGATAATGTTTTCATGCACGATAGAGCCATTCAAAACAAACTGAATAAAAACTTTAATACCGTTCTCTTAAAAGTGGATGATAAAACATTGGCCGAAAGGCTAGACAAAAAAATAGTGGATTTCATACCTATGGAAGAAGAAGATAAAACGCTTATCGCTAAGGCAAAAAACAAAGGGAAGGTAAATCAAATCATCCAAAATGTATTGCTATCGTCTAACACACAACCCACTTACCTCATTTTGGATGCTAAGGGTAATCAAGTAATAGAACCCTTTGAATACACAAGACAAAACAAAAAGCTCTTCTTACGAAAACTGAAGCGCGCCTTAGCACAATATGCTCAGGACTAAATATCTTCTTTCTTTTCTCCTCCACTCCCAGGCATTCTAAGGTCTAGAATATTACCCATGTGATAACAAGTTCTACATCTAGCTTCATACTTATCCTTTTCTCCTAAGGCTACCTGTTGTTCTTCTAAACTTAATCGATAAGAGTGGGTGGCTAAATTTCCGCAGTGTGAACAAATAGCATGGAGCTTTGTGATGTATTCCGCTACTGAAAGCAAAGTAGGCATAGGACCAAAAGGTTTTCCTTTATAATCCATATCCAAACCAGATATAATAACCCTTATTCCTTTTAAGGCAAGTGCTTGGCAAACCTCAGCCAGGTCCTCATCAAAAAACTGTGCCTCATCAATGCCTACTACATTTACATTATTGACTAATTCCAAAATCTTTTTAGCATTCTTCACAGGAGTAGAGAGTATAAAATTGGAATCATGAGAGACTACTTTATTGACGTCATATCTTGTATCGATGAATGGTTTAAATATCTCTACCTGTTGGTTAGCAATCTTTGCACGTTTTAATCGTCGCAACAATTCTTCTGTTTTACCAGAAAACATAGAGCCGCAAATGACTTCTATCCATCCACTTCTTTGCCCTTTAAAATGAGGTTCTAAAAACATTTATTAATTTTGTAAGTAGTTTTTTAGATAATTAACAAGATTTTATCAATAAAAGATAAAAATTAACGAATTCATTGAATAATTTCGCTCTAATTAACGTATTAATATACACTCTTCAAATTAAATAGATAATTCATTAATTACAACTATATGAACTTAGGACAGTTTAAGATCTTATTAGAAAAAATTAATTCTCTTCATAACAGTATGGCCCTCGACGGGACCATCTCTAAGATTGAGCAAGAATTGATGAAATCTTATGTAAGTCAGTTATACGAAGCTTGCGTTTCAAACAAAGAATCTGCTAAGATAGCTGAGCCTATCGTCAATCAACATGTTGTAGAGCCAGTTAAATCTGAAACTCCTCCACCAACTAGAAAGGTACAGGAAGCTACCCCACCAGTGCAAGAACAGCCGGTCATCCAAAAACCTGTGGTGCAAGAACCAGTGGTGCAAGCTCCACCTGTCGTCAAAGAAGAGCCAGTCGTTCAATATCAAGCACCAGTTCAAGCTACGAATGAAGGACCGACGCCTATTAATGAAGTTAGTGCTAACAATAAGGCAAAAACTTTAAACGAAAGATTGGCTGAAGCACAAAACAAAACGGTTACAACCAATGATAAATTTAAAGTAGAAGAAAAGCCTAAGGCGGCTTATAAACCACCGATCATCATTAATGTTGATCACCTTAAAACTGGAACTCAAAAGATTGTAAATACTCCTCCACCTCCGCCGCCACCAGCACCTAAATCAGATCCAGCACCTACGCAGGTGCCTGTTACTAATCCTAATCCAAGTTATAAAGCAAGTACACCTGCAAGTACCAATGTCAGTCAGTCAAGTGTTAATACCATAGCTGAATACTTTAATTTGCATAATCAAAGAAAAGTATCCGAACTTTCGGATCGCTTAAGTACAGCACCAATAACTGATTTAACGAAATCAATTGGCCTAAACGATAAAATCTCTATGATCAGAGAATTGTGGGCAGATGATCAATTTGCTTTCAATAATTCTTTAAATCATTTAAATGCTTTAAACTCTTTTGAAGAAGCAAAATCCTTTATTATGGATAGCTGTGTGGCTAACTATCAATGGGATGATCCTAAAAAATTATCAAGGGCTAAGCAATTTATTGATTTATTAAGAAGGAGATATCCGGCTTAATCAGAACCTTAAGGCTGCTTTTTAGGTTTTAATAGCAGAATGAACAATCAAATTAACGCTAATCAGGAGATGTCGCTAAAGAATGCCATTGTTTGGCCTTTAGCTTTCTTAGCTATTATTTGGCTTATGTTTTTGATTCAAAATGCTACTGGATTCAGAGCTGGAATCTTAGGGGTGCTCCCTAGAGAGGCTAAGGGATTAATCGGAATTTTTTCTTCACCACTCGTCCACGGAAGTTTTGATCATTTAGTAAGCAATTCTATTCCTTTTCTAGTTTTATGTTCTTCTATCTTCTATTTCTATAAAAAAGTAGCGCTTAAAAGCTTCATCATGATCTATGCGCTAAGTGGTGTCTCACTGTGGCTGCTAGGCAATTTGTTTTTTTGTGGCACAGAATTCAATCGTTCTTGTTTTTTACCACACATTGGAGCGAGTGGAGTTGTCTATGGCTTGTTAGCTTTTATATTTTGGAATGGCATCTTTAGAAAAAGTTTGCAAGCCATTGTATTAGCCTTGGTTGTTACAGTGATGTACAGCGGATATTTTGCAGGCATTGTCCCTAATGCTGAAAAACCTAATATCTCCTGGGACGGGCACTTATTAGGAGCCATTTCAGGTATTTTCACCGCCTACTTTTACAAAGATGAATTAGAAGAGCACGAAGTAGAAAGTATGAAAGATATTTATGCTAATCAGTCTAGCGAAAGAACGAGGCCTTACCTTCCAAAAGATATTTTTGACATGACCAAGGAAGAACGAATACAAAGAGAAAGATTCCTTCGAGAACAAATGGACCCGGATGACATCAATTAAAGGCTTAGTTTAGATTAATGCATTAAACGAATTCCGCCAGGTCACCCCACCTTTCTTCTTTTTCTTCCAAGGACTTATTTACTTCTCCAAGTTCATTTGACAAGTCTTGGATTTTATCGGCTTCAAGATTGCCTTCGTTAAAGAGCTTCATGATTTCATCCTTGCGTGCTTCTAATTTCATGATTTCCTTTTCTAATTTCCCAAACTCTTTTCGCTCTAAGTAACTAAGTTTTCTAGGTTGGTCTTCTTTTGATTCTGTAGCCTTATCCTTTACTTTGCTTTTTACTTTTGTTTGTCCTTTAGAAGCCAATCTGTCTTGGTTTATTTTCCACTGGGTATACTCTGTGTAATTGCCATTAAAATCTTTTACACTCCCATTGCCTTCAAAGACAAAAACATGATCGACGACCTTATCCATAAAGTACCTATCGTGAGACACAATCAA
>CALDYJ010000093.1 GCA_937941095.1 uncultured Saprospiraceae bacterium
TACTCCAATCGTTAAGGTGAGTAAGTGGTTAAGGCTAAAGTTTTGTGTGTTCATTTGTTTTGTTTTACTTCAATACAAATATTGGTTTTTCTTTTTCTAGTTGTTCCTCCGGAACATAGGGTGTCTGCTTCTTATTCGGAAATTCTGTTTTTACCAATTGAGGAACTCTTTGTTTTACAAAGTTGTACAGCTCTTCAAAGTAGATGATCTTATCTTCTTTTGTATCCGCTTTTATCTTTCCAGATTTTCCATCTACTTCTTTTCCAGAGAAGGCCTCAAGCAGAGCTTTGGTAAAGGCACCATGGCCCCATTTTTTATTTTCAAAAGATTTTTCTCCAGCACTACAGGAAAGCATGGTGTTTAAATCAGTAGATGATTCCGCTAAGGCGGCAATCGCTTTTGATAAATCAAAATCATCTGGACCTCCTGATTTTTCTCCTTCAGCAGGTGCATCGGTATTTGCAGCAGCACCAGCATAACACGCATCGATGAAAAGCATTTTTTTGCAAGTCATCTCTTCCAGCCTCTCTACAATTTCTGTATCATAATCTAAGGTGAATGTTTTACGTAGAAGGTCGTAATCAGAAGCAGCTATCCTAAATTTTCCACGAGCACTTTTTAGTCCATGAGAAGAAATAAAGAGAATAAGCATGTCATCTTCAGATATTTCTTCTTCTACTAAGTTTTTTAAGTAAAGCTCATCCAGTTGTAACCTTAGACTTTGTGAGGTGGTGGATGCCTTTGTATTAAGGATGTTAATGTTGACTTCACTAAACAGTCCACCTTTTTGTGTTTGATAACTGTTGGCAAAATCTTCTGCGTCTTTACTGGTGAAACTCAAGTCCTCAAAAGGGACTCCAATGGCCAATAAAAACAACTTGCTTTTTCGTGGGCTGTAAGTTACATGAATAGGTACTACTTCTGCTTCTCCAGCTTCGTTTTTTACTATTACCTTTATTTCGTTGTCACCGTTTATCAGCGGGATGACAGCTGCATATCGATATCTTTTCTCTGTTTCTCCTTTTCCTACTAAACTCTCTGTTTCATATTTATCCTTTGGTACTTTTTCACCATTGATAAAAATGCTTATGTCTTCTTCGTAAATTTCCTTGTTGGATTTCAAACCAAACTTCATGGCAAACATCGGGGACTCTTCTTCGAAATCTGTACTTTCGAATACATCAGGTGTTAGCCATTCTATGGATAGATTATCATCACTAGGAAATAGAAAATAACTTAAGTTTGGACCGCCTTTTCCTTTTTCGTTTTGCGATTTATTTTCTTTGCTGGGTTCTTCTTCAAAATCTTCAAAAGAATCGAAGGATTCCATCTTCATTTTTGCCTTGTATTTATCTCCACCTTTGAAGGTCTCTTCCCAGGCTCTGATTCCGATTTCAACTTCGTCTCCTAAAAAAACGTCTTCGACTTCAAATTCAAAAGTATAGGTCTTCTTTTCGCCGATGGATAAAGAGGAGATTTTAAAGGATTTTTCAGACAGGTTTTTTACTTTATATGGAAAGGAGAATTTAATGCCTACATTTTTAGCTACATCAGTACCGATGTTTTCCACTTCGATTTCCATGCTTATCTTTTCCTTACGCTTTGCTATTTTATTTCCTTCGGGAAGTTTGAACTGAACGTTTTTTATTTCTAATTGGGGCATTACTTCAGCCATGGATTCAATAGAAAAAGAAACAGGAGCTTTTTTAAATCCATTTGCGCCAATTAAAGATAATTCAAAGTTACTTTCTCCAGTAAGGATGTCTTCTTCTCCGAAAAAAGGAATAGAGAATTTTTTAGAGCTGTTTGCTGCGAGATAGCCTATTTTTACTTTTTTAAAATATTCTAAACCTTTCATGAGTTTAGTTCCTTCAATCATAGCTTCGGCATTGTAAAGCGGGACATCTCCATTGTTGGTTATTTGAAAAAATAAGTATGCTCTTTCAAGTTGCTCGATTGCTCCATTTTCGTTTTCATCTTTGAATTGCCCTTGCTCTAATGAGATTTTATCGTTGTCAACATTTGTATTTGGTAAGTCATAAGATTTTAGCTTAATCACCCAAGCATCTTCTTCTAAGCCTTTGTTGGAAGCTGAATATCCTGCGACTATAAAACTACCATCATGAAGTTGCAAGACATCATTAGCTTCGTCTTGATTTTTTCCGCCAAGGAAATAAGGTTCAGATAATTTGTCTTCTCCGTTTTTGCTTAAAAAAGAAAGCCATAGTTTGTGTCTTTTTGCAGCACGTTCATGAGATCCAGTATACCCTGCCAGTAAATAGTCACCATAGAAAGTTTCTGCCATTGACCTACTTCCGTCTCTACCTCTCCCTCCATAAGGTTTGATTACTTTTTTATTTCCATTTTGATCCGTAATTAAAATGAATTTATCCTCTCTGGTATTGCGCTGTTCGGCAATTCCAGAAATGGTGAAACCTCCTTCTATGTTCTGGAGTATTTTTGTGCCGACGAGGGGATATTCTTCTTTGATGATTTGCTCCCAAAGGACCTCTCCATTAATTTCGAATTTTTGGATTACGAGGAAAGTGTTATCTCCTTCTTCTTTGTAGCCTACAGTTGTCATGCTTTGATCATGATTTATACAAAGCGATAAAATGTTAGTAAAAGAAGGTCGAGTTTTCTCCCAGAGTATTTCTCCTTTGTCATCAAGACAGACAAGATATCCTTCTAGGTCTTTTTGTCCTACTGCGACGTAAACTTCATTTTCTAACTGAACGATGTCATTAAAGGCATCATCATTTCCACCACCACATATCAAGTCCCAAATAAATTCACCATACTGATCTACTTTTACAATCCAGGCGTCTTTAGCACCTTTAGACTTAGCCCACTTAGAGGCTGTATATCCTGCTAGTAGGTAGGTCCCATCAAAAGCTTGCACCAATGCTTTTGCTGCATCGTCTTCTGTACCACCGAAATTTGTATTTAATTTTGTATCACCTGATGGGTTAAGTCTTAGAAAAAAAAGATCGTTTTTTCTCCCGACTTTTGATTTGGTCTGACCTGCAATTGCAATGCCACCACCAAAATCTTCTATGATGTCTACTGCAGCATCTGCTCTTGCTCCACCATAGTATTTATCCCAAGTTTTTTGTAGACTGGATTGACTATATGCTGAGGTACATATAAGGATTAGTACGCATACTAAAGGTAAGATTCTAGGCATTTTGTATGTAGACTTCGTTCTGTCCCATAAATATACCATTTGCAATTTATAATAAGGCTACTAAAAGAGAATTCCCTAAAGTTAAAATATACCCTAAATTGGTTTGAATCAGTAGTTATATTGGTATTTTACCCATTCGAATAACCTTGTAGAATTTTGGTTTACGTGAAAAACACTCCCATTTTCTTCACATACCAAAAATGTACCTTTAGTGGTATTAAGGCTTTGTATTTTTTTATCTTCAGTAAACTCACTTTTTAAGTCTAAATTTTTCGCTTGTTTAATTTTTTGCATGGAGAATTTAAGCATTCCTTCCTCAACAAATTTGAAAACCATCGAATTTCTTTTCTTGCTAATGTTTACTTCTAATTGATCTTCTTCGTGTAAAGTGATTTTCTTTCCTTTGATTACATTTCGAAGTAGATTTACTTCATCAATTACCTGGGTGTCATCAATAGGTGCGATACAACTGTAATCCTCCGCGGCACCACATTCTCCTTCGAGATAAATTCTTTCATTGTACTTTGCCATGTAGGCAAGGAAAGGAAATTTACTCTTAGATAAAGATTTTAATAAATCTGCAGCTTCAGTGTTTGTAGATTTTGCATAAGCAATGGCTAAAGCCAGTTGAGCACGTTGATTGTGAAGCTCGGAAGCTTCTAAATCACCTCTTACATTCATTGCTTTTTGATGGTAATGATTTATTGCTCCAGAATAATCTTCTAAAAGTGTTTTGACACAAATAATGTTGATGTCAGCTAAAAAATAAGTTTGATCCATAGAAAGAGCTTCATTTAAACTGTTTAATGCTCTTGTTAAAAATTTTATTCTGACCCTCTTTTCAGTACTAGCCATGTCTTTTCCCCCTATATCTGTTTTTGGTTTTTTGATTCTGGCATTTTGATCAATTTCAAAGGGGTAGAGGTAGAAATCATAATCTTTCTCAGAAAAGGTCATGGCTTGCATAGCGTAACAAACGCCTAAGTTATTATAGATTTCACTGCCTTGATAGTATTCTAAAATCTTTTCGTAACAAGCCGCTGCAAATTTAAATTCGCCTATGCTGCTCAAATAAGCAGCTACCTCATAAATTTGAACAAGATCTTTTACAATGCTTGCAACCTCATCAGCAGTATGTATTCTTTCTTGTTTGCTTGGATAATTTGCAATGTGATCATCTAGTTGATAAGTATCGTAAAGTTTTTCTATAAGTTTACCTACGATACCTTCTGTTTTATAACCGGCTAAATAAGCATTAAAAGCTCCGGAGATATCAGCTCCTTTTTCTAGTTTGTGGCTACCTTCGTAATGTTTATGGTAGGCCATATAACTCGTCTGTTGTTTGTTTTGAATGATTTCCATTTGAAAACTATGGGTCAATTC
Source organism: uncultured Saprospiraceae bacterium (assembly GCA_937941095.1). GTDB lineage: Bacteria > Bacteroidota > Bacteroidia > Chitinophagales > Saprospiraceae > JALZVN01. Next base: position 4,571 of record CALDYJ010000093.1, read on the forward strand.
GTGACCAAGTATAAAAGCCAGCGCACTTAAGGAATCTTGACCAAACTCTCTACAAATTTCATAAGCTTTCTTTTCTAAAATGATTTCGTTTTTCAATGGATAAAAAGCTGCCACTGCTTTCATTTCATCTTTTACAACTACTTTCGGTGCTGTAAAACTCAGGCGTTTGTTATTGGTGACCTTAAATAGTCTTTCTAAAATCTCCTGACTGACTTGGCGCATTTGTTCTAGCTCACTCGCTGTGTTACTTTTAGCAATAAAAGTTAAGTTTAATAAAACAAATAAAATAATTATCCTTTGCATACTTCTAGTTTGTTGTTGACGCTTATTAATTATTTTGCAAACGCAATCATGGTTTGAATGGCTTGCTTGTCCGTGTTTGAAAAATTAGGATTATTTAAAATGCCTTTTAGTAAATTTTTAGCGCTGCTTCGATTAGCTCCATCATCTTGTTTTAATAAGCAAAGGGCCTTGTTGTATTTTAGCCAGTGCATTTGTTCAAAATTTTTATCCTGCTCTACGGTAGTAAATTGTTTCACTGCATCGGCATATTTGCCCATATTCATCATGTTCAAGCCGAGGTAGTATCTTGCTGTATTGTCTTCTCCATACCTTGTCAGGTATTCCGATAAAACTTTTTGAGAACTAGAGAAATCGCCTTTTTTGTAAGATTCCATTGCCAGTTTGAGGCTGTCTTTTTTATTTTTTTCTGTATCAGCCATTCCAAAAGATACTAGGTTCGCTATGATGTCATCAACTTGTTGGGTGTTCTTTTTAAAGCAGGTAGCCATCAGATCTGTATTTGAACTTGTTTTTTCTTTGTTCATAAAGAATAAAGCGCCTACTAAGAAAGCTAATGCCGCAGCCAAATACAAAATTCTCATTTTGCCATTTTTCTTTTTTTGATTATTTCCTTGTTCCATGTTAATTAATTTTGATTGGTCTTTTTTGAAAAAATCTTGCTCTTTTAAGTTGTTGTGTATTGAAGAGACTTTGTCTTTAATCTTTTCTTTTTGGTGATGATTTATGCCTCCTTTTAATTGGTTCACTAAATCATATTCACTTTTAAAATTAGCATTTTCGATAAGTCTTTTTTCAAAAGCTGCTTTTTCTAGAGGGTTTAATTCTCCTTTTAAGTACTTATCTATTATGTCTAAATGATCCATGTTTTTGCCTATTTATTGCTAAAAAAAGAAAAGGTTATCAGTTTAAGCTAAATTTTTTAATTTTTTCATGCAGCGATGCTTCTTGACCTTGATAAAATCTAAACTGTAGTCCATTATTTGAGCAATTTCCTTTAGAGATTTATTGTCATAATAAAAGGCAGTAATGACTTTCTGACAATCTTCTCCAATTTTAGCAAAGGCATTACTCAATTTTTTTTCTTGCTCTGTAGCCAGATCATTCCATTCCTCTTCTTCAATTTCTTGAGGGATTGGCATAGTTAATTTTGATTTATTGATCGATTTTTTTTGTCGGAGCAGGTAAAGCCATTTCTTATAAGCTATGGAATACAGATAAGTTCCAATTGTAGCAGTCAGTTGAAAACCAGGTTTTGAAACATTGTGTAGGAGGGTGACGATGGTTTCTTGAAACAGGTCTTCAGCATCTTCATCATGGCCATTGTTTTTGTTGACCATATTCCTGATTTTGAGGTAATGGTCTTTATACAAGGAGGTGATGGCAGCAGAGTCCTGTTTAATTAATTGTTTAAGCAATTCGTCTTGGTTAGATTTTAACATGGTGTTTACCTTGTTAAATAAAGGTAAGAAAGGATTGATAAACTTTACAGCATATGAAACTTTATAATTTTATTTCTAATCATATACAGTGCAAGCTTTGATGTTTAGGCCCTAATTAGGTGATAACCTTTTTTGACATATGCAATTAACTATTAATAATTGTCATGATATTAAATTTCATCACTTAAAACTATAAAAATGAACATCAAATATTTAATGCTTAGTTTAATTATATCAACATCATATTTTCACCTGAATGCTCAGTCTTTCACAGATGCAAGAGATAACAAGTCTTATAGCTATACAAAGGTGAATAACATCTATTGGTTTACCGAAAATTTAAACCATAAATTAAATGAATCTTGGTGTTACAATGATCAAGAGTCAAATGCCAGTCTCCATGGCAGACTTTACACATTTGAAGTGGCAAAAGAGGTTTGTCCTAATGGATGGAGGCTTCCTACTGCAGATGAAATTATTGGTAGAACAAGTAATGGGAATATATGGAATAATCATGCTAAGAAATTGAATCCTTCTTTTTCTGGTTACAGAAGAACAAAGAACGGTGGGGAATTTAGAGGTCAAAGTGAAAGATTTGCAATTTGGGGAGAGGATGAAGGTAATGGAGTTATGGCAACAAACTACCAAGGCAGCGATAGGTTTGATTGTGATTTTGTTTCTGGAGGATTCGGTTTGAGTGTCCGCTGTGTAGCTGATCAAATACCAACTAAGAGTAAAAATGATAATCTTTCTTTTGCGGACAAGAAGAATGCAAAAGTGATAGAATATTTAAAAGCATTTAAACTGAATAAAGAAAGTGTTTCAAAAGAAATGATTGCATATGATGGTGTGTATGCTAAGCTCGGGGATCAATATTATGAGCTAAAGGAAAACGAGATGTATAAACATCATTTCATTTTTCCTAATGAAGGGTATAAAAATCGATACAGTTTTTTTGGCAAGTACCCAAGAGTATTTTACACAAGAACTGCAAATCGAACCAGTATGAAAGACCTTCCTAAAACTTTTGTTTTAAAAGGGTCGCAGTTTACAGATGAAAACATGGTCACGTTGACGGTTAATCCACTTGAGATTGTAAAGCTTTCAAGTAATCAATATTTTCATTCAGGGGGATCCAGCTGGTATGAAGAAGGCTATGGATTTCTTCCAAAATGGGATAGAAACGAAGAGGAATATGAAACCGTAAATTTCAAAAAGAAAAAAATAGGAGAGGGGCATTACGAAATTCTTATTGTAGGTGATTTTGGCTCCTCTAATTCGTTCGTCATTACTTGCAAGGATAAGATTTGGATTTTCTCAAACAATGATCATTTAAACAATTAAATTATGTATAGGATATTATTAATGTTCAGCCTCAATCTACTTTGTACTACTTTACTATTTTCTCAAATAATTTTTTGTGATGTACGAGTACAAGGTGATGAAGTAGTTTATGTCCCAGAAACTAGCCTTATAAACGAAATAGGAAAAGATTTGATTGTTCCTGTTTATTTTCATACATCGGAAAAGAACAAAGGGACTGTTTATTTCGAAAACATCATCATGGAATTGAATAATAGGTTTGGAGGTGTTTTTGTCTTTGAATTAAAAGGATATTCAAACATCAGTAATGCTTTATCTGGCTCTTTGAATAACTTAGAAAAAGTGAATTCAAAGCATCAAGTAAATCAAATGAATGTTTATTTATTTCAAAATAACGGAGACCTCAAAGGAAGAGCGACTTTCCCTGGAGCAGCCACCTCTTATGTAACTGTTTTTGATTCAGATCATCAAATAGAAAGTTTTGACATGAACAACTTAGTGCATGAAATTGGACATTATTTTGGATTGCTACATACTTTTAGCAAAAAATTTGGTAAGGAAGAAGTTATAGATAGATCTAAGTCTCATGAAACGGGCGACTTGTTGACAGATACGCCAGCTGAATACAATACCATTATTGTTAAAAATAAATTTAATGGGAATGAAATTAGTAATCCTACGATACTTAGTCATGATTGCAGTAAGATATGCGGGGAGAAAAGTCGAACAAAGTTATATAAACACTCAGACTCTAAAATGGAGAAATGGGATGATTTTCCTATTAAAGATCATAAAGGAAATAGCTATGGGGTCTTGCCAAATAATTACATGTCTTATGTCATTAAAGGTTGCGAGGAACATCAATTCCATTTTACTAATGGACAAAAAAGGAGGATGACTCATTTTTACAAGAAGTTCAGAGAAGAAGAGTATGCTACAAAAATACCTGAACCTATAATAGAAGTGCCGGATTCTTCATCAGATTTGTATAGAAAAGTTAATAGAAGAATTGTAACTCCTTCCGAAATGGAATTTGATGGAGTTTATGCACAGGATTCAAAAGGCTATAAAGAAGTTCTTTACAATAAAGCTAGGAAGGCACATTATGTATACTGTATTGGTTCTTCACCATGGAATTATCCAAAAGTTAATTTCTTATTGGACCTTGATCTTACGGAATTTACGAATGCACCCAAAGTTGTCAAATTGGTCGGCTCTCATTTTACAAATGAAGGAATGAATGAATTGAAAATTAGTAGCTTGGAACACTTCAAATCTGGCTTAGGAAATATGATGAATGCATTAAATGAGACTTGGAGAGATGGAGAAAGAATATTTATTCCGAGGTTTGATACAAAAGAAAGAGCGTATGAACAATTGGAATTTAAAAAGAGAAAAGTTTCTGATAATGAATATGAACTTCTTTTGGTTTCTGAATTAGTAAGTGGGAAAGAATACATTATTCATTCCAAAGAACACTTTTGGGTTTTCAAAGTAAGGTAAGTTGGTTTAATGCCATCATAAAAAGTCATTACCTCTTAGAGGCAATGACTTTTTTTATTTCTATTCTCCATAATTATTCATTCAGGTGATAACCTTTTTCATAAAGAGCAATAAATAGGCAAAGTTGTTAAGCAACTCACAAATTTTTGAATTTAGTCTTAAAACGTAAAACAATTTATCATGAAAAAATTAATCATCTTTTTTAGCTTTTTTTTCGTTCTTTCAAGCCAATGTTTTTCTCAAATAGAATTAGGTGTGGGAGGGAATTATATTTCCGAAAATGCTTTAGTCGGGGTAGGTGGTAAAGCTCTTTATACATTTACAGAAAAAATCGCTGGCCAACTAGCGGTTCATTATGTTCCGAAAGATGAAGCAGACTTTGTTGTAGATCTTGATGTTCATTATGATGCATTTTCTCTTAGTAAAAAGACTTTTTCTCTCACTCCATTTATTGGTATAAATTTTTTTGGAGGAGTTACAGTAACATCAGACAACAGAACGGTTGCTGGACAAAGATCTTCTACGAAAAATATGAACATTGGATTAAACGGAATAGTAAAAATAAGTGATGCTTTAAAAATATACTTTCAGCCAAAGTTGATATTAGGAAAGACAAATTCTTTTGCCATAAGTTCAGGTGTATACTTCTAAGAAGTTGATTCAACAATTTTAAAATAATTTAAAATCAATTAAATGAAAAATCTAAATTTTATATCATCTTTTTTAATAATCTTTTTATTTGCTTCATGTGCAACATTGCATGATGCAGGAGAACAATTTAAGCAAGAATTTCAAGAAATAGGAAAAGAGATTAAGAGCTTAAAAACTACTTCTAATGCTGATCTTCAAAAAAGAGATAATTCTTGGGCTTCAGTAGGAGTGGATGTGTCAAATAGAAATTTAATCAACCTCGGCACTATAACAAATTCAACCCAGCAAAAATTGCTTTTAAGGTTTATACGTGAGAAAAATGTTGCTGGAATGGAGAGTGCATTAGAAGCAGGTGCAAATATAAACTATGGAGAAACAGTTGAAGATATTAATGAGCCATTTTATGCTGCAATTTATTACAACTGTCAAGCATGTGTAGATTTTCTATTACCAAAGTTGAAAGATAAAAATGCTTACAATGAAAATGACTTTAATAAATCTGCTCTTTTTCAAATGTGTGGGACAGGGAAAATTGAAAAATGTAGAAAATGTGTTGAGCAGTGGGGACTTGATGTGAATAAGGGAAATCCTTTAATGGTAGATAGAATTTGGGCTGGAGTTTATTCAAACTTATTGCATGACCAAAAAATCTACTTATTGGAGAAAGGCTTGGATTTTAAATACTATGACAGAAGATTTAGATTTGGTGCAGAACCTCCTCAAGTTATTGAAGCGATGTTGCAGAATTCTTATTCACCATTTGTGAATTCCAAAAAATCAAAAGAATCTTTTTTGTATCGATGCGATAAAGAGAATAGTAATGCATTAAGAGTAACAAAAGCATTTGTAAAAGCTGGAATGAATGTAAATACTGGTTGTAGTAAGTGCTTATACAGTGCTGTATATTCCGATGATGTTGATTTAGTCAAATTTCTTTTAAGTAATGGAATCAATGTAAATCCACAAGATGCTTGTAAAACAGGATATGGTGTCACCTCACCTTTGCAACTAGCAGTTGATAAAAACAAAAGTATTGAAATAATTAACGCTCTAATTTCAAATGGAGCCAAATAAATAACAAATTTAATAATCAAAAAAAATTAATCATGAGACAAGTAAAATTATTTTTATTAGCAATAACAATTGCTCTTTGTATTCTATCATGTGATGATAATGGTCAATTAGTAAGTTTTGAGAATGATATCTCTGGTACATGGAAAATAGAATTAAAAAACATTGGGGATTCAGGTTTTAATTTACCTTGGACTCAAGGTGTTGGCAATAGTCCTGGGGACGATTGTTGTGCCGATGGTTCTGCTACTATAAACTTAGATGGAGCATCACTTTTTTATTCAACAGAGAATTCAGTCTCAGCTAGTGGTAAATACGAAAGTATTTTATTTTCAGAATTAGATGATACTGGAATCGTTGAAGGGAATCTAAATGCTGATGGTACTGCTTCTGGAACATATACCATTAATTGGACAAACAAATATAATGGCGAAAGCAAAACCTTAGAAGGGGTTTGGGAAGGTGTAAAAAGATAAATTGCATAAAAAAAGCAAGGGTATTATATAATGCCTTTGCTTTTTAATAGTAAACCATCCATCCCTACTCCACACAAATCTTCTCCAAAATATTCTGAATACTATTCGGACTAATGTTTTTATCTCCAATCATTTTTAAAACCTTTTGATCGTTTTGAAAATAGTAACCAAATAGTTTTCTATTCATTTTCTGAAAAGTTTTTGGGCCTGCTTTGTCAGGTTCAGTTGTGTCCAAATACCTGCCAACAATACTAGCTCTCTTCTCTTTGGTTTTTTTGATCAAGATCGCCGGTTCATGCGAAGCTCCATAATAAGATAGATCAGGATTTCTAATTAAATTATCTCCTTTGATGCCAATCTGCGCAAAAGCTTCATAGACTTCTATGTTTTTGCATTGATTGATGATGACAAACCAATAGGGCTTTTTATATTCTTTTGCTTTTAATGGTCCTTTGCCCATTTGGATTTTATAGTCCAAATATTTTAAAGACATGATGTGTTCCGGACCCTTGCTAATTTCTAATTCTTTGATGCTTCTTGATGGAATTGCCTTGTATGGGCCATCTGCATTGGTGGAAAACATGACCTTTTCAGCGTCCTTATTAAAGACATCTACTTTGATGATGTTCGGCGCTTTTTCAGCTTGAATAAAACCAGTTTTTTCAGTACCATTATTCATGATGATCTTAGCATCAAAGTATTGTTGTCCCATGATTAAACTGGTCCAAGCTGTGATAAAGAAAAAACATAGAAGGGCTCTTGTACTTATATGATTCATGATTACTATTTTATATACCAATATAGGCTCAATAAATAAGCCATTTCTTTAAGGAAGCGAATAATTTCTAAAATTTAAGCCTTTGAGTGCAAAATAAAAGGGAAGTATTTAATAAGTGATGCTTTTTTTATCATCACATTATTTATTTCTTTAATGCTTCGTATAAGTCTTTCCAGTCTTTACGTCCCTTGATAACTGTTTCTAAATATTCTTTCCAAACGATTTTATCTTGAACGGGATCTTTTACAATTGCTCCTTCTAAGCTGGCAGCAATGTCTTTGGGGCTGACTTTTCCATTCCCAAAATGTGTGGCGAGCGCGATGCCATTATTCATGACTGAAATGGCTTCAGCTGTGCTGAGGGTGCTGCCTGGAGATTTTAGTTTCATTTTACCATCTTCTGTACTGCCTTGACGGAGTTCTCTGAAGATGGTGATTAGTCTTTTTATTTCTGCAATCGGAACATTGTTTTTAGGGAGCTTTAATTTGTGTCCAGATTTCTCGACTCTTGTTCTCACAATTTCTACTTCTTGTTCAAATGATTTTGGTAATGGCATAACTACAGTGTTGAATCTTCTTCTTAAAGCACTAGATAATTCATTCACGCCTTTATCTCTATCATTTGCAGTAGCAATAACATTAAAACCTTTTATGGCTTGGATCTCTGTGTTGAGTTCTGGAACGGGTAAGGTCTTTTCAGATAGAATGGTCAGCAAGGTGTCTTGTACATCGGATGGGATTCTTGTCAATTCTTCTATCCTTACTAACTGTCCATTTTGCATGCCGTTCATAACTGGTGATTCGACTATGGATTTTTTTGATGGGCCTTCAGCAATTAGGCGAGCGTAGTTCCATCCATACCTTAAGGCATCTTCTGATAATCCTGCTGTTCCTTGTACTAGTAAGGTGGAGTTGCCACTTATAGCTGCGGTCAAGTGTTCGGACAACCAGGTCTTTGCTGTTCCAGGGATTCCCATGAGGAGGAGTGCTCTGTCGGTTACTAAGGTTGCTACGGCTACTTCAATTAATCGTTGATCGCCGTAGTATTTCTGCTCTATCTTTGTGCCGTCTGCTAGTTCAGTACCCATGATGTATTGGACTACTGCTTTGGGGGATAGCTGCCAGTTTTCTGGTTTTTGGCCTTTATCTATTTTTTTTAGTGCTGCTAATTCTGCCTTGTACTCTTCTTCAGCGTGGAGACGAAGGACGTTTTTCTTTGATGACATGCTTGTTGTTGTGAGGGCGAAATTACGGTTTTTTTTGTTTTTCAATTCTAGTATATTTGAAACACAAAGGGCATAAAGTTTTTTTGTTGCTTTAGCATTCTTTAAACCACAACAGCTGCTCTTGTTTCTTACTTGTTTTTGGGACACAAGGCTCGCAACGATTCGCAAATTTACGTAAGGTTTTTTTGAAACACAAAGTCAGAAAGCTGCATTAGTAAATTAACTATTTAACTAAAAAAGGCTACCATGAAAGTTAAAACTGTTGCGGCAAAGCCTATCATAAAAACATTGTAGGAAATAGTGAGGTACCGGTACTTCTGATCTAGTACCTTTCCAAGGTGGTACAAATCCCTTGTCATATTACCATAGACCAGTTCACTGTCTCTGAGCATGGCATCCATCGCTTCTTCATATTGCTCAAGACTTAAGTTGACAAAATTTCCAAAAAAGGTGATGTTCTTTTTAAGATCCTCCATTTTTCGTTTACCTGTGTTGATTCGTGTAACTTTTGGACGAGCAGACAGTACAGCGAAAATTAATGAAGTCAAACCTGTTGTTAGGAAAATAACTATAGGCATTAGCACCTTTGGATTAGTTTCAGTAATGTTCCTATAGGTCAGCATCGATATTAAAATGGAAAGAACTATGGCATTAACAGAGATCATGATGTTTGCCTTATTGTCTGCTATCGCACTTAAGTTGATGTGGTTCCTATAATTGGTTCTAAAAAAGGTTTGATTTCCGCTGTTGGGAATTCGTCTTTCTAAGGATTGAAAATTTCTTACTTGATCCAAATCCCAACCTTTCGGACCATTCAATTTGTTCCGATCGACCTTCTGTTTGAACTCCAAGCTTCTTTGTGATACAATTGGTTTGTAGTGAATCTTTGAATATGGGAAATGAAAGTTTGTATGCAATAGTTTTTCTAAACGTTGCTCATTCCAAGTTAAGGAAGAAACCTTTTTGCCTGCAATGAGTTCATGCTCCATCCTTTGTATTGGATTGGAAGTCTCTGTTATGTTAGCAAGTTCATGTGCACTTAAGGCATCTTGGATTAACTTTTGCGCATCGGTATTAGCAAAAGCTTCATCACGCATCGCATTTATGCAATCTGATAGTTTTTGACTCAAGTCACTTTGGCTTCTACCTTGCTTGCCTAAAAAGCTTTGGGCGCTTTCAATCGCATTCGGAATAGGATCTTCTGGATTTTTTGCAAAACCAACATTGTAATAAATTGCTGCTAATTGAGCAGCTTCTTTTTCTGAGGAGCTTATTCCTTTTTCATCTTGACAAATGTCATTGATGTTTTGAATTAAGGCGATTGAATGTTGGAAGTTGTGATAAACTAAATTGCTGTTATGATTTAAGTTCAAAAAGTCATTGGCCTCTTTTAAGGCTTCTTTTACTATGGAAGAAGTGCTTTCCAAAAATGAAGTTTGATTATTTGTGGTTTGTTGATTTCTCAATTGTGCTTAATTACTTAGCGGAATACAATGGGCAAGTTTAAAATAATTTTTAATGCTGGCCATGTCATTATTCTCAAGGTTGAAGTATGGATAGGGTCTGTTCTTTGATAAATACAATTCATAAATAATTAATTGATCTATAAATCCATTATCCAAAGCTTGACCAACATATTGAAAGGCTTCAAAACCTTTTTTATCTGCTAGTCTTAAATAAGCCGTTAAGGCATTTAGTAAGCTCTCTTTTTCTTCAACAATTAATTGAGATTGATTAGAGATGCTCTTCATCTTTTCTTTGTACCCTTTTTCATGCGCCCACACTGCTTTGCATTGTGCATAAGCTTTCCAGATTTCTGACTGGTAATTTATGCGCGCAGAATCTCCATTGACTTCCATGCAATATAAAGGATCTAATTGCCAATCGTCATATTGTAGTTGATTCTTAGCTAGAATTTCTGCCATTAGTTTATCAAATGACTTGTTGTAACTTCTAGGGTATTTTTGTGCCGTTACACAAAAAGCATTCATAATCTTTGCTTCGATGATTTGATCCATAGCGAGTTCATGTTTTCCTAACATATGGTAACATTTGGCTAACAATAGTTTGCCCATCATTTGATCATTTCTATGCTCTTGTTCTAATTTTTTGAAATAAATGGCTTGTTCATAGTTCTGATCTTGAAAATTCAGTTTCGCTAATTCTGCGTAGGTAGCTGCTTCATCTTTTACCTTATTTGCTTTTAAATCTTTCAGGAGTGTTTTTATCTTTTTTTTGGTAGTTTTACTTGAGTAGGTCTTAAAAACGTAAGTTTCGGAAGTCCACTTTAAGGATTTGTCGTAATTTTTACTTTCTTGTTTTCTTCGACAAGAAGAGAATTCTTCAGATTTGATAGTCTTTTCCTCTTGAAAAACCCATTTTTTTGGATTTTTTGAAAGTATTTGTTCTATTTCACTAGGTGTATGCAAAAACTGCCCTTGTGAATAGTAACTAAAACCTAATACTAGCGTCAGAATTAATAGGAATCGCATCGGTTCTTTTAATATATTTTTAAATACAATCACAAATTAAACATTTTATTATGGATTTAATGGACATTTTGAAGGGCCAACTGACAGATGGCGTTCTAAATCAGTTGACCAAGCAAATTGGTGGCCAAGATAAAAGACAAACTGCACAAGCAGCAGACGGTATCATGGAGGTACTTTTAGGCAGCATTGCAAAGAATTCACGAAATCAAGATAGCCTTTCAGGCTTGACCAATGCACTTGAAAATGATCATGATGGATCAATCCTTGACAAGCTTGAAGATGTTATCGCTGGTAACAACATTCAGCCTCAGCAAAAAAGGGCTTTAAACGGAGCTGGTATTCTTAAGCACGTTTTAGGAAACAACATGGGCTCTGTAATCGATATGATCAGTAAATCAAGTGGATTGAATGGTCAACAATCAGGTTCTTTGTTAGAAAAATTAGCTCCTGTTGTACTTGGTACTTTAGGTAAGCAAAAAAGACAAAGAAACATGGACCAAAATGGTCTTGGAGATCTTCTTGGTTCAGTTTTGAACCAACAGCAACAAAGACAACAAAAAAGTTCTGGAGGATTTCTTAAGAATATCTTAGATCAAGATGGAGATGGAAAAATCATCGATGATGTAGCAGGAATGCTAGGGAAGTTCTTGAAAAAATAATTCTAATTCCAATTAAAAAGCTTACTAAGCATAAAAGTTTAGTAAGCTTTTTTTTGTCCTAGACAAAAGTAACCCACTAAAATAAACCGACCTGTATCACCGTGTTTTGTCTCAAAGAAATCGCAGTGTATCGCCTTGTCATCACTGAGATCGCCCTGTCCTAAAAAAATATAAAGCATAGACAAATACCGTAGTGGCCTTTGCAAACCTTTGAGTGACTTTGTGTCAAAAACATTCATAAACGAATTACTTTTCCTTGCTCCAAAGAAATTCCATCCCTTTTTAGTTCCCAAAAATAGATTCCTGCACTAAAATCAAAGCCTATCCCATTTTTACCTTTTCGAATATTCTTCTGCGAGATTAATTTACCATTCACATCAAAAATAAATAAGACCCCAACTTGATCAGAGACAAACTGAACATCGCCACTGCTAGGGTTAGGATACAAACTTATCTTACTTTTCGAGTTGAATGTACTTGTTGAATTTGGCGTAGGTGGAACTACACGCATGAGAAATCCATCATAAGCTTGAGAAGTATGCAGGGAGTTATCGGCTGTAAAAGCACCATTAAATGCACCACCTAATAATACCTCTGCACAAGTAGTTTTATGCATTACATCTGGAACTACAATGCCCTCCCCATCTTCAAAACCTTTAATCCAATGAAATGCCCCATCTTCTTTGGAAAAACTAGCCACGAATGGATGTTGAAAAAAATCAGCTTGCGCTTCAAAAACAAACTCGTCTACTTCGAAACCAAGGTTTGCATAAGCACTCATCCAAATGTTTTGATCATCGTATTCCAATAAAGTAAATCCAGTCTCGGAACCTTCACGACTTCCAATGGATCTCCCCCAAATAGGATTTCCTGCTATGTTTAATTTAATTAGGTAAAGATTGTCATCAAGCATACCAGTAGTTCGTATCTCTACCTGGTTTTTTATGTTGATAATTCCTCTGAAATTTCCTGTCAAATAAAGGTCTTGATTTTCATCTATGATTAAATCATTGTTGAGGTCCTCTAATACACCTCCTGCTTTTGTAATCCAAAGTGGCTCTCCATCAGAATTCATAGCTGCGATGAAAACATCAAAGTCGACAGTGGTAGCTTCTAACCTTGTAGAGCCAAATTGTATTTCTCCATTGAATTCTCCAGAAAAAATAATTTGATCTGAATCTGGAGCATAAACCAAATGTTTAGCTCTGTTTAAATTTTTATCTCCATAAGATTTCATCCAAATGCCATTGCCATTTTCATCTATTTTCAAAACAAATATTCCTTCATCAGCTTCAGTATCTACACTTAAGTCTTCAAAAAAAAGATCGCTGCTGAAATATCCGCTCATGTAAATGTTGTCATTTTTGTCTATAACAGCTTCTCCTATTTCTTCTAAAGAAGTCCCGTTAAGTTTCTTAGCCCAAAGAATGGATCGATCTTTTATTTTTAAGATGAAAGAAGATTTAGAACTTAAGGAGCTTTCTAAATTAGTCCCAAGAAAAGATCCCGATTGAACAAAGCTTCCATAAACAATTAATTCATCTGGACCTGTGCTAATTAAACCCATTATTTCGTCAATTTCGGTGCTACCCATCTTTTCTAGCCAAGCTGCATTGTCATTAGCCATAAAAGCAAGAAAGATGTCACTCTTGCCTATTGCCTCAATATTATTGTTTGCAATAGTTAAGACTTCACGAAATGTACCTCCTATATATAATTCACAATCATCATTTGATTGGATATGGCTAATTTCATCATTAGATAAACCTCCAATGATGTGGACTTGATCGAAGTTTTGACAGAAACCTGATTTAATAAAGAATAGACTTAGCAATATTGTGGCACATATTGTATAATGTCTATAGGTCATTATCGGTTTTAGTTTTTGAAATAAGTACTGTCTTTGTAGAATTAGCATTACTTTTACAACGATTGCTTTTAGAATTGCGATACAAATTATGATGAAATATATCTTTAATTTAAGTTTCTTCGGTTTTTTCTTTCTTTTATTTGCTTGTAACGAGGTACAGGAAAGTTCAGGTACCCAATCTACAGAACCATTAATAGCACCTAATGACAACATCCGACAATTGGATGAGATGATCATCAATGAACCAGACAATGCGAAATTATATGAAATGAGAGGGGATGCTTTTTTTAAGCTGGAAGGCTACGATGAGGCAATCGTCGATTATGAAAAAGCCATGAATATAGAACCAGGCAATCTAATTTATCCGCAAAAGCTAGCAGCTGTATACATGGATTACGGCAGATCTCGAAAAGCATATAATGTTATGACAGCAGCTTCTTTTCAGTTTCCAGATAGCATAGATCTACAATTAAAATACGCAGAATATCAAATCATTCTTAAAAAGAATAACGATGCTTTTCAAACCTTACAGAAAGTTTTAAAATTAGATCGACACAATGCTGTCGCTTATTTTATGATGGGCGTAAATTTTAAAGATGTCGATGAAATCGAAAAAGCGATTGCTTCATTGCAAACAGCTGTAGACAAAGATTCTGATTTTGTTGATGCTTGGATGCTTCTTGGCTACATTTATGACGAAAAAGATGATCCTCTGGCAGCAAAGTTTTTTGATAATGCCATTGCTTCAGAACCAGAATATTTAGATGCTTACTTAGCCAAAGGAAATCACTACGGCAATCAAGGTAAGTTTAATGATGCCATTAAAGTTTTTAGACAATTAAATGTCATGCAACAAGGCCAAAATGCAGATGCTATTTACAACATCGCTCTTTCTTATGTGCAAATGGATTCTTTAAATCAAGCTTTTGACAATTTTAAAATCTGCACAAAACTAGAACCTACTTATACGAAAGCATATTACTACCTTGGTTTTGTAAGTCAAAAAATGGGCAAGTTAGATCAAGCAAAAGAGTACTATCAGCAAACTTTAAATTTGGATCCTGAATTTGAAAGAGCAGAAAAAGGACTTGCTGAACTTCAAAAATAAAGACCATGCTTGAAGCTTGTTTGAGGACTTTAGTAGTGCTAATCTTTTCCTTCCAACATAAAGCCTACTCCGTGTATGTTTTTTAGTTTTAAGCCAGGGTCATCACTTAAGTATTTTCTTAGCCTAGAAATAAAAACGTCTAAGCTTCTTCCTAGAAAGTAATCATCTTCGCCCCAAATAGTTTCTAAAATTCTTGATCTTTTAAGCACTTCATTTTTATTCTCAGCAAAAAACTTTAGCAAATCAGCTTCTTTTTGAGTAAGGGTCCGCTTTTCTTCTGCCAACTGAAGCACTAGGTTTTTATGATTAAATTCATACTTACCGATGTTGAAAACAGTGATAGTAGATTTATGATTAATCCTACTTCTCTTTAAAAAGATTTCAATTTTAAGAATCAATTCTTCGATGCTAAATGGCTTAGTGATGTAATCATCGCCTCCGATTTTTAAACCATGGATTCTATCCTCTTTTAATGACTTCGCTGTTAAAAATAAAATAGGGATTTGAGAATTACGTTCTCTAATTTTTTCGGCAAGTTGAAAGCCATCTATTTCAGGAAGCATTACATCCAAAATGCATAGGTCTACATCTCCCAAATTGTTTTTTATAAAACTCATGGCAGATCTACCATCAGGACAATGGTTGATTTTGAAACCTTGAAGTTCCAAATTGTCCTTAGTCACAAAACTTAGCGTTTCATCGTCCTCGACATAAAGAATGTTTGCTTTCATGTTTTTTGACTTTTTCAAAATTGTGTTCAGATTTAATTTGTTTTCACTCATATTTTTGGTATTTAATTTTTAAAATTTAGGACATGGTTACATTTATACTAGTACCTCTTCCTAATTCGCTTTCAAGGTTTATTTTCCATCCATGAGCTTCACAGATGTTTTTTATGTAGAATAAGCCTAAGCCAAAGCCTTTGACATCGTGGACATTTCCAGTAGGAACTCTATAGAATTTATTAAACACTTTTGTGTGGTGTTCTTTTTCGATGCCTATGCCATTGTCTATGATGCTTAATTCAATTTTGTCATTTGCACTCTTTGTATTTATCTGAATTTTTGGTTCACTGTTGCAGTATTTGATGGCATTGTCTATCATGTTATAAATGATGTTTGACAGGTGCAGTCGATCAGCATTTAGCATGGGAGCTGTAGCATTTAATTGTGTGTTGATTGTGCCGGAGCTGTTGGCAACATTTAATTCTACACTCTTTACCACATTCATTAATAAGTCGTGCAAATTGATCGCTTCTTTTTTTAGTTGAAAGTTTTCCTTCTCTAGTTTAGCAATTTGAAGTACTTTTTCAACTTGATTATTCAAACGTTGATTTTGATCTTTTATAATGCCTGCATATTTTAAAAGCCTCGCATTTTCTTTTATGTTTGGATCGTTTAGAAAAACATCCGAAGAAATTTTTATGGTTGAAATAGGAGTTTTAAATTCGTGGGTCATGTTGTTGATAAAATCCTTTTGCATGTCTGATAACCTTTTCTGACTAAGGATCACATACAAAGAATAAATAAAAAACAAGGTGGTGATCAATAAGACACCGGCTAGTATGAAAGTAGATTGCATTTGACTCAGCAGGTAACCTTTCCTAGACGGAAATTTCACTCCAAAATAATAGATGAATTCATCATACTTTGGGAGTTTCCCCAAAACAGCTCCTTCTATTTGTTTGTCTTCGTATTTGCAAAGATTTCCATAGACCATTTCATTGGTCTCGCAATCATGGATGGCGTATTCAAAATCAGTATTAAGCGCAAGGTCATGAAACTCTCGCTGTAAATAAAACTCCAACTCTCCAGCATTGATGTTGCTGTTGGTATTTACCACATAATAATTTGTGGACATTTTTTTTATTAAGTTAGTCGTGTTGGGTAAAGCTGTTTTGTTTGATTTTGAAATAGACTTGGCAACCCTTAAGAGCGCAATATGGACGGTTTGTTGAAATTCTGCCTCATTGAGTTTGTAGTTGTTTATGCCCCAATATGCCTGCAGAATGATAATAGCACTTATTGCAAGTGCTCCAAGTAGAATTACTCTTTTTATTACCGAATCCTGCATAATGTGTTTAAATGCACTAAAAACTGAGGATAATTACTTACTATTTAATATAAACGCAAATTATAGCATTCCATTTGTAGTGTAAAGTTGCTTAACAAGTGGTTAACAAAACAAAAAATAAGCTGAATTGCCCTTATTCATAGATGTATAGTCTATTTTTACGATTTTAATGCAAAAAGTTTTGAATAAGTACCAACTAATATGCTTTTTCCTGTTGTGTAGTAGCTTTGCTTTTACCCAACAATCCAATCCATTTGAAATGGAGCACAGGATAGGTGAAGAAGAATATGAACCCATAGAAGTCAATCCTAGTCCAAATGAAGGAAAGCTAGAAGAAGTGAGCAATCCTTTTGAAAAGGAAAAGGATGCAGCGCAAACTGTGCTTGAACCAAAAGAAAAGATGGAAGAAGAGGTAGAAGTTGTGGAGGACACGCTTGTGAAGCAAGACAGCAATATTGTTGAAGATGAGACTATAAATGTTGATCCTACCTTCGAAGGAAATCCTTTCGACCTCAATAGCGGAGAAGAAGTATTTTCAAACCTTATTGTTGGTGGCAAGCAGGATCGATTGCCACAACAAGTTATCAGGAAGAAAGGACCTAAAACTGCTGCAAGTAAGATGAAGAATTTTAAGCTGGCCAGCATACTCATCATGCTTTTGATTTTAGCTTCTTTGACAACCTTTTTCAGGCACTTTATCCTGAAAACAGTAGAATCCTTTACTAGCGATAATTTATTGAGGACAAATTATCGGGCGACTGGCTCTATGATTTCTATTCCTTATCTGCTATTAGAATTGTTTTTTGTGATCAACATTTCATTTACATTTTTCTTGATCATGAATAATTTCAACTTAGGATCTGGCTATATTTTCAAAGACTTTTTCTTTTGCTTGTCAATGATTGGTGCTTTAGTTTTGGGAAAGCACCTAGTACTATGGTTGATTGGCTATATTTTTCCGATAAGGAAAGAGACAGAAATTTACAATTTTACCATTTCCAACTTTTACATCATCATGGGCCTATTATTAGTGCCTGTGAATTTGTTTTTAGCTTATTCACCAGAGCCATTTATGAGGATTATCTTATATATAACCGCATTTTTGGGCTTAGGACTGCTGCTATACCTTGCATTTCGAGGCCTATTGATTGGTCTTAAGTACCTTTCTGGCAATAGATTTCATTTTTTTATGTACCTTTGCACCGTCGAAATAGCTCCTCTATTGATTATTTTTAAAATGGTTGATAACTATGTTGGGGTCTAGAATGATAATTTAATTACTACTAATTATTGCATGACAGCAAACTCTAAAGCAGTGGAAGAGAAGTTTAAGAAGATACAGAGTATCCTAATCTCACAACCAAAACCTGCAAGATCACCTTATTTTGAATTGGAAAAGAAGTACGATCTCCAGATAGATTGGGTACCTTTTATTCATGTCGAGCCCGTCTCAGCAAAGGAATTTAGAAAACTTAGGATTAAGCCTGATGAATTTTCTGCTATTATATTTACTAGCAAAAATTCAATTGATCACTTCTTCAATATTTGTGAAGATTTGAGGATTAAGATGTCGCAAGACACCAAGTACTTTTGCTTGTCTGAAGCAATTGCTAATTATCTTCAAAAATTTATCGTTTACAGAAAAAGAAAAGTTTTCACAGGACGTAAAACAATTGAAGACCTAAAACCAGCTTTGCTAAAACACAAAGACAAAGAAAAATTCTTATTGCCTTGCTCTAATTTAGGTAGCAAAGATGTCTCTGGTTTTTTGGCAAGTGAAGAATTTAATTGGCAAGACGCTTTGATGTACAGAACAGTAGCGAGCGATTTATCTAATCTTAGCGATGTTACCTATGATGTCTTGGTCTTTTTTAGTCCATTAGGAATTCATTCATTGTATGAAAACTTTCCTGATTTTAAACAAAATGATACAAGACTGGCCGTGTACGGTAAAAGTACGAGCCAAGCAGTAGAAGATAAAGGATTAGTAGTAAACATTAAAGCTCCTATTCCAGAAGCACCTTCAATGACAATGGCTTTAGAAAAATACATTCAACATTCAAATAAAAAATAAATTGGATCATTTTATCCAAACATCAAACCTGATTGACGGCTAAGGCCGTCAATCAGGTTTTTTTATAGCTGATAAGAAGAGATTCTTAGGTACCCATTATGGAAGAGATCATAAAAAAGTTAAATCAAGCTTTACAAAATCCACTACCAGGATCCCTTGCTCAATATGGCATGTCTCATGTTTTAAGAAGAGCACATAAACCAGCACCTGATGACCATAAAAAAGCTGCAGTACTCCTGTTAATTTATCCTAAAGCTGGACTGCCGCATGTTATGCTCACTGAACGAGCTAGTCATCATAAAGACAGGCACAGTGGTCAAATGAGTTTTCCTGGAGGGAGGTATGAAAAAACGGATGGAGATTTAAGCACTACAGCTTTAAGAGAGGCAGAAGAGGAAATTGGATTAGCCATTGAAAAAACCGAAGTTCTTTCGTTTTTAAGCGAACTTTATATTCCAGTCAGCAATTTTTTAGTCCAGCCAGTCTTAGCAATTGCTAAACAAGAGCTGAAATTTGTTCCAGAACCAGGAGAAGTCAAAGAAATTGTAGAAGTACCTTTGAGCTTATTGCTAGCAGAAAAGACAAAGAAATTGATTGATATTAAGATTTCTGAACGAATGACCTTGAAAGATGTGCCCTATTTTGATGTTAAGGGCAAAATAGTTTGGGGAGCGACTGCAATGATGATGAACGAATTGGTGGAGTTGCTTCGATAAATTCGTAATTTTAGGCTGTATTCAGAAATTACAATTCTCTTATGAAGCAAGAAGCACCATATATTCCTAAGAATAAAGTTAGAATAGTCACTGCAGCCTCTCTATTTGATGGGCACGATGCTGCCATCAACATCATGCGTAGGATTATGCAATCTTCTGGAGCAGAGGTTATACACCTTGGCCACAATCGCTCCGTTCAAGAAATTGTAGATACAGCCATACAAGAAGATGCTCAATGCATTGCCATCACTTCTTACCAGGGTGGGCATAATGAATACTTCAAATACATGTACGATTTGCTGAAAGAAAAAGGAGCAAGCAACATTAAGATAGTCGGTGGAGGTGGTGGAACCATTCTTCCAAGCGAAATTGAAGACTTACACAACTATGGGATAGAAAGAATTTACTCTCCGGATGATGGAAGAAAACTTGGCTTACAAGGCATGATAAACGATGTGTTGAAAAGAGCAGACTTTCCCTTAGGAATAAATTTAAATGGCGAATTAAAAGATATCAATACCTCTAATAAAAGAGCCATAGCTAGACTTATCTCAGCCGCTGAAAATCACCCTGATACTAATAAAGAGTGGCTGGATAATCTTGACATAGAAGCTAAAAAAATCGATACCCCTATTCTTGGAATAACAGGTACCGGTGGAGCAGGTAAATCAAGTTTGGTTGATGAGTTAGTTAGAAGATTTATTTTAGACTTTGATGAAAAAAGCATTGCCATTATTTCAGTCGATCCAAGTAAACGTAAAACTGGTGGTGCCTTATTGGGTGATAGGATTCGAATGAATTCTATAAATTCAGATCGTGTTTATATGAGATCTTTAGCGACTCGTCAAAGTAATTTGGCCCTCTCAAAACATGTGCAATCGGCCTTGAATATTTTGAAGAAAGCTCAGTATGATTTAATCATCTTGGAAACATCCGGAATTGGTCAATCAGATACAGAGATCACCGATCACTCAGATCTTTCTTTATACGTAATGACTCCTGAATATGGAGCTGCTACCCAATTGGAAAAAATAGACATGTTGGATTTTGCAGATCTAATTGCCATCAATAAATTTGACAAAAGAGGAGCACTCGATGCTTTAAGAGATGTAAAAAAACAATACCAAAGAAATCATAACAAGTGGGAAGAAGATGTGGATACCATGCCAGTCTATGGAACCATAGCTTCTCAATTTAATGATCCTGGAACAAATAACCTTTACAAAAACATCATCAAAAGTCTAAGGGAAAAAACTGGAGCAAAATTAAATTCTAGTTTTGAAGCCATTGATGAGATGAGTGAAAAAATATACATCATTCCTCCAAAACGTGTTCGCTACCTTTCTGAAATCGCAGAGAACAATAGAAGCTACGATCAATTAGTAGAGAAACAAGCAGTTCTTGCTTCTAATCTTTATGGACTAAAGAATTCTTCTGCACTTATAGAAGAAGCCTCAGTAAAAGAAGCGCTGGATAAAAAATACAAGGACTTGGCCTTAGATTTAGATGGAGATTCTCAAAGGATTTTAGATTCCTGGCAAGAGACGAAAAAACAATACGCCGAAAAGGTTTTTATTTTCAAAGTAAGGGATAAGGAAATCAAAATTCCAACAACAACTAAATCTCTCTCTCAAACAGATGTGCCCAAGATCTCCCTTCCTAAGTTTAAAGATTGGGGTGAAATTTTACGTTGGGTTATGCAAGAAAATGTGCCTGGAAGTTTTCCTTTTACTGCTGGTGTTTTTCCATTCAAAAGAAAAGGCGAAGACCCTACAAGGATGTTTGCAGGAGAGGGAGGTCCTGAAAGAACAAATACAAGGTTTCATTATTTATCGGAAGACATGCCTGCCGCAAGATTGTCAACTGCCTTCGACTCGGTGACATTGTATGGTGAAGATCCAGATTACAGGCCAGACATTTATGGAAAAGTAGGTAACTCTGGCGTGAGCGTTTGTTGCCTAGACGATGCGAAAAAATTGTACTCTGGTTTTAATCTTTGCGATCCAAAGACTTCTGTGTCTATGACAATTAATGGACCTGCTGCAACCATTTGTGCTTTTTTTATGAATGCTGCTATTGACCAACAATGTGAACTTTACATAAAAGAAAATGACTTAGAGCATTTGGTGGAAGCTAAACTAAAAGCTAAGTATGATGATAATGGCGTGACTAGACCAAGTTACCTTGGAGAGATTCCAAAAGGCAACAATCAGTTAGGTTTGATGCTTTTAGGGATTACAGGAGATGAAGTTTTAGATGCTTCAGTTTACAGCGAATTAAAAGCAAAAGCCCTCTCTTCAGTTAGAGGAACGGTGCAAGCAGATATTCTTAAAGAGGATCAGGCTCAAAATACTTGTATCTTTTCCACAGAATTTTCTTTAAGATTGATGGGAGATTTACAACAGTATTTCATAAACCATAAAATCAGAAATTTCTATTCTGTTTCAATTTCAGGATACCACATTGCCGAAGCTGGGGCTAATCCAATTACACAATTGGCTTTTACTTTGGCCAATGGTTTTACTTTCGTAGAATATTACTTGTCTCGTGGCATGGACATTAATGACTTTGCACCAAACCTCTCATTCTTTTTCTCCAATGGAGTAGATCCAGAATATGCAGTCATCGGAAGAGTAGCAAGAAGGATTTGGGCAAAAGCATTGAAATTAAAATACGGCGCAAATGAGCGTTCACAAAAATTAAAATACCACATTCAGACTTCTGGACGATCTTTGCACGCACAAGAAATTTCATTCAATGACATCAGAACAACTTTGCAAGCATTGTATGCCATTTATGACAATTGCAATTCCTTACACACCAATGCATATGACGAAGCGATAACTACGCCGACTGAAGAAAGTGTAAGGAGAGCTGTAGCCATTCAAATGATCATCAACCATGAGCTGGGCATGACCAAAAATGAAAATGCACTCCAAGGTTCATTTATAATTGAAGACTTAACTGCTCTAGTTGAAGAAGCAGTGCTTACAGAATTTGATCGAATCACAGAAAGAGGTGGAGTCTTAGGAGCCATGGAAACGATGTATCAGCGATCAAAGATTCAGGAGGAAAGTCTCTATTACGAAACTTTAAAACATAACGGAGACTATAAAATCATTGGCGTAAATACTTTCTTGTCGAAGGATGGCTCTCCAACAATTATCCCTGAAGAAGTTATTCGTGCGACTAAAGAAGAAAAAGAAGATCAGATAAAGACGGTTCAGAATTTACAAAAAGCAAATGAAAAGGTATCTAAACAATTGCTTAAGCAAATTCAACTGGCTGCCGTAAAAAATGAAAATACCTTTGAGAATTTAATGGAAGTGACGAAATATTGCACACTTGGAGAAATAACCAATGCGCTCTATGAAGTAGGAGGGAAGTATAGGAGGAATATGTAAATTTAAGTCGATGGTCATTAGTCATTAGTCAACAGTAATTTCTGTAGATCGTGAGAGCTGAAATATTTGACGCTTTTATGGCAATAGTTGTTCAAAAAGGAATGATTTTTACTATGATAGATTGTATGTCTTTTACCACAAAAAAACCAAAAGTAAGACCAAATAGAAAAAGAAAAAGTTTATAAAATCGAACAATAATTAAAATAGTCCTTCGATCTATAAAAGATGAATGACTAAATAAAAATCGAACGACGAAAGACGATCGACAAAAGACTCATAAATTATGCATTTAGAAAACGGATTAAAAGAAACCAAGTTTATAAGAAAGGCACAGATTGATCCCTTCCAGCCACATGATTACTATAATGTAGATGATCTGCTTTCGGATGATCACAAAATGGCTAGAGATGCAGTTAGAGATTGGGTAAAGCAAGAAGTGAGTCCAATCATAGAAGATGCTTCTGAAAAAGGAGAATGTCCCATACATCTTTTTAAAGGGCTGGCAGAGATTGGAGCATTTGGTCCAAGTCTACCAGCAGAATATGGCTGTGGAGGAATGGATGAAATTGCCTATGGAATAATTATGCAAGAACTGGAGCGTGGTGATTCTGGTGTAAGGTCAATGGCCTCTGTGCAAGGTTCTTTAGTGATGTACCCGATTTATAGATTTGGCTCAGAAGAGCAAAAGAAAAAATGGTTGCCTAAAATGGCGAGTGGGGAAGTGATCGGATGTTTTGGTTTGACAGAACCTGATCATGGATCTAATCCAAGTGGGATGATTACCAATATAAAAGACGATGGAGATGCATACATCTTGAATGGTGCAAAAATGTGGATTACAAATTCACCGGTTGCAGATATGGCCGTTGTCTGGGCTAAAGATGAGGAAGGTGTCATTAGAGGTTTGATTGTAGAAAGAGGGATGAAAGGTTTTACCACTCCAACCATTCACGGTAAGTGGTCACTAAGAGCGAGCATAACAGGAGAATTAGTTTTTGAAGACGTTCGAGTACCTAAATCAAATGTACTTCCAAATGTTCACGGCTTAAAAGGACCATTGTCTTGTTTGTCAAAAGCTAGGTATGGCATCGCATGGGGAGCTATTGGAGCAGCAGTAGATTGCTATGATTCTGCTCTAAGATATTCACAAGAAAGAATTCAATTTGGAAAACCTATTGGAGGATTCCAATTGACGCAAAAAAAATTAGCAGAGATGATCACAGAGATCACCAAAGCTCAATTGTTGGCTTGGAGATTAGGTACTCTTGCTAATGAAGGAAAAGCTACACCTGCTCAAATTTCCATGGCTAAAAGAAATAATGTCCACATGGCGCTGGAGATTGCTAGAGAAGCAAGACAGATTCATGGTGGAATGGGCATAACAAATGAATATCCGATCATGAGGCATATGATGAATTTGGAGACCGTGCTAACTTATGAAGGTACACATGACATTCATCTCTTGATTACAGGAATGGATGTAACTGGCTTTAATGCCTTTAAATAAATAGAGATAGGTTTACTAGACTTTTTAAAGTTTAGTAAACCTATTAAAAAAATAGCTTACTCACATTCGCAATCTTCATTGATCTTTCCTTCCATACCATCATCTAATCTACATGGATCGCCGATATCAGCTCTAAGTTCTAAGCAATCGTATTCTTTGTTTTCATCCTCTTCATCACGATCACAATACTCCTCAACTCTGATCCATTCTTCCTCTGATGAAACAGTCATGGTCGTTCCATCTTCAAAGATTATATCAACAGGCAAAACAAGGCTAGGTTCCTGGTCGTGTTCACCATTTGTGTCATACCATTCTTGCATAGCATTTCTTAGTTCTTCTGCATTGTTACCACTTATTGTTTGGCCATCAGGCATTGAATAAGAGATTGGGTAATTAAATTCAAAGCAATCTTTATGGTCTTCATCTTCATGATCATATTCCTCTTTACATCTTTTTTTAATCTCGATAAGTTCTTCTTCAGAAGCAACCTCTAATAAATGATCGTCAAATATTAGTTGGATGGGATAAAGCAAACTTGGTTTTACATCCGTTTCCCCATTTGCTTCGTACCATTCTTTTATTAATTTTTTCAAAGATTCTTCATCATCTCCAGAGATGGTATTCCCATCAGGCATAATTAAACTTAGTGGGTAAACCAATTCAAAACAATCCTCTTTTTCCCAATCCTCTTTGTCGTCTTCCTTGCAAGCTTTTTTAATTTCGATAAGCTCTTCTTCAGAAGCAACCTCTAATAAATGATCATCAAAAATGAGTTGGATGGGATAAAGCAAACTTGGTTTTACATCTGTCTCCCCATTAACCTCATACCATTCTTTTATTAATTTTTTCAAAGATTCTTCATCATCTCCAGAGACGGTATTTCCATCAGGCATAATAAAACTAAGTGGATAGATCAATTTAAAGCAATCCTCTTTTTCCCAAACCTCTTTATCATCATTTCCTTCTCTATCATCTTCATGATCGTCTTTATCTTCATCACCACTTTCTAAGTTTTCTATGTGTGCTTTCATGTCGTCATCATCTCTTTCACCTCCACTACATGCAGTAAACATTGTTATAAGAGCGAAAATTAAAAGATGTAAGTAGTTAAGTTTCATGATTTTTGAATTTAAATTTCTACTAATTTAAAGCTTTGAATTGAAATAGTCTTACGGATTCAAGAAGAACTAGATCAATTAGTTTATTTTCAGTCCAATTTTAATTTAAATCAAAAAATTCTATTATCCAATCTGTTCTTAAAAAAGCACTTTTTTACCTTAAGGTTTCAAGACCGGGTCTTTGGTTTGCTACCATTTGGTTGTACATGTTGCCAACAGGTCAGATGGAAGGGATTTGGACCTCTTGGCCGTTTTGGATTGGTTTGCTGTATGTGAGTTTTCCATTGAATTTCATGGTTTATGGTTGGAATGACATTGTCGATCATGACATCGACAAAGAAAACAAAAGAAAGGACAGTTTTTGGTTTGGAGCCAAAGGCAGCAAGGAAGCGCTAAGCAAATTATGGATACCCATGCTGATCAGTCAGCTAGTATTTTTTCCTTTCTTCTATATCTATATGGAGGCCAAAACCATTTTGATCTTTTTAGGTTTTCTCATTATCAATACCTTATACAATCTTCCAAAACATGGATTAAGATCAATCCCTCCTTTAGAATTATTTTGCCAGCTTGGTTACTTATTGATTGCACCACTTAGCATCTGGTTAAACGAAACAAACGATTTGCCATGGCAGACTTTTGTTTATCTCTTCCTGTTCGCAGTCCAATCTCAATTGATAGGTGAAGTTATGGACATCGAACCCGATAAGGCTTCAGGAAGAAAGACCACCGCGACAGTATTAGGAATGAAATGGACTAAATTATTAATCATCTTAATCGTCTCCTTAGAAGTGGGCTTGCTTTTTTGGGTTTATAATGAACTCATTTTTGGAGCCATGTTAGGCATTGGATTGATCTGGCTCATCGTAGATATAGTTTTCATCTTTAAAACAAAAGTTTACACCTTAAAACAAATGAAACTCTTTGCCCTCCTTTCTAACTTAGTTGCCTTATTCAGTATGGCTTATGTGTGGTGGTCGGGTTGTTTATTAGCAGTAGCTTGATTGGTCAATGTCAACGTGACCATTTGTTAAAATGGTTAAAAATATTTATTCTTTTATATTTTCCATTTCTTGGAGTATTTAAATGTTTTATTATGTAGCAGAGAGTTCATAGGAGGATGTGCACATGGAACAACTACCGAATTTATAATAATAACTACCGTATTTAAATTTGTAAATAGAAAAACTTAAATTTTCCTTAGGTTTACTAAACCTTCAAGGTTTAGTAAACCTAGTCAAAACCTAGTCACTTAGCTTCTTCAGAAGCTTAAATAAAAATTTATCTCACTTTCAAAATCAAAACAAAAAACTCATCATACTTGTTAACTTAGCATTAAAATTCACAAAAAATGAGTAAATCATTTAACTCACTGAAAGTCAGTAAGATTAAGCAGGAAACAGGAGATACAGTATCCATCAGTTTTGAAATACCAAACAATCTTCAAGAGGATTATCAATATACACAAGGGCAATACCTTACACTTAAGTTTGAGATAAACGGAAAAGAAGAAAGAAGAGCATACTCCATGTCAAGCAGTCCCATAGAAGATCACCTGACGGTAACGGTTAAAAGAGTGAAAGGAGGCTTAGTTTCCAACCATATACATGATCAATTAAAAGTCGGCTCTGAAGTAGAAGTCATGCAACCAGATGGACGATTTTATTCTAAATTAGATCCGGCACATCGAAAAGCCTATTACATGTTTGGAGCAGGATCTGGCATCACTCCCTTAATGTCCATCGCAGCGACAATTTTAGAAAAAGAACCGCAAAGTTCTGTCGCCTTATTGTACGGCAACAGAAACGAAGACAGCATCATCTTTAACGAAAAACTATCAGAATTTTCAAGTCGATATGCAGGACAATTTACCTGTGAACACATTTTAAGCCAACCTAAGGTAGAAAAGAAAGGTGGGCTAGGGGGAATGTTTTCAAAAGCTAAGCCAACCTGGAAAGGAATGATCGGGAGAATCGGCCCTTCTGAAATTAGTAAGTTTTTAAACAATAATAAAAGCATCTACAAAGAAGCGGAATATTTCATCTGCGGACCTGGAAACATGATTGATGTTGTCGAGAAATCATTGCTTACTAAAAGCATCGAAAAAGCACACATCCATGCTGAAAGATTTGTAAGCGCTAAAAAAGATGGAGGAGCGATTGCAGTTGCTGCTGGCGGAAATGAATCGAAAGTAACTTATACTTTAAATGGTGAAGAACATAGCTTGATGGTACCAAAAGGCAAAACCATTCTTCAAGAGATGATCGATCAAAAATTGGAACCTCCATATTCTTGTACGAGCGGTGCTTGTTCAACTTGTATGGCCAAAATGACAAAAGGAGAAGTCGAGATGGAAGTCTGTTATGCCTTAGATGATGAAGAAGTAAAAGACGGTTACATCTTATGTTGTCAATCTCAAGCCATGACAGCGGAAGTTGTTTTAAATTTTGATGTTTAAATAAATGTCTCTGGTCCTTTGTACTTGGTCTTTCGAGTTTTATTAGAAGAGACCAAAGACTAAAAACAAAAGACTTCCAACCTTTTAAAACGAAGACTTTAAACTTTTCCATTTAGTGTTTTCCGGTTTGGCAATAGCCGCTCACGTCTTCCGATCTTTTTAAAGGAAACGAAAGACAAAGGACTAACGACTTTTTAAAACCTTCATTGATTGAACCCCATCACTTGTTTTGATGCTTAAGGTATAAAGCCCTGCTGTTAAAGCTGGCAGATTTAATGCTACCTTTTTTGATGTTCCGAACTCAGTAAATGTTCTTATGGATTTTCCAGTGAGTGTAAGCAATTCAATGGAGAGAATATCTTCCGCATTTGGATTTTCCAAGTACAAAGTTTGATCAACTGGATTTGGATAAATTTCAAAGGCATGCAAAGAAGATTCTTCTACAGGTACAGTAGGATCATTAATTGAATAAACGTCAAAGATCCTATTGTCTTCCGAGATTTGCAAAATAGTTATCAACTTATCTGGGTGATTTTCTAACTTATTCAAAAACAAGAATGACCTGTTTTCAAATCGTGCTACTTCTTCTTCACCCATCATCACTTTTATCAGATCTGTAGACTCTGTTAAGGTCCAAAAAAATCGATCATAGCTGTCTACAAAATAACCAGGAGTACACCATTCAGCTGTGCATGAGTATTCATACATCGCATGTAATTCTAAATCATCATTAATAAAACTAACTTGATTCTTTGCAAGATCTTGGAAATAATAGATTATAAAAGTAGTACCTCCCCATCCTTTTAATCCTTCAGGAAATTGGACCTCATTCAATTTTTCAAGACTGGCCAGATCATAGATAGACATTTTGTCTTCTACATTCTCATATCCTATCAAAAGGGTTCTTTCTTCAGTATACTTTATCCCAGCAAAGCCTTTAATTGTTCCTAAGTCATTTCCTTCTAAATCTATTAAAACCATTATTCCTTGAAAATTTTGATCAATAGTTATCGCTCCCCAAGTAATCTTTGCCGGCTCTTGATCGTCCAATACAAATGCAGTAAGTGAAAAGAAATCTCCATATTTGAGGTCTTCAGTGGGTGTGTTTTGGAGTTCATTAAATTCGTCATCATATAAGACCAATTCTTTGTTTGCATTTATTCCACCATAAAAAGTTTCTCCATTCTTACTTTTTATTAGACTTACGTTTTCTTCTGTAAATATTCTTTTTGTGCTAAAATCGTTTAAATCGATTACATGAAGATTATCTATTCTGTCAAGGTAACTGAATTCATTTTTTTCAGCATCGTATCTAAGCCTACGTTTATAATCATCTTTGAAATGCACGATTTCATTTTCTCCTGCCACAATCACTTCTAATGTTCCAGGTGCATTTTCGCAAACACAAATGACATCAGTATTTGTCGGTGTATCCCCCCACTTATTCTTTGATACACCATGAATTGATATCACTTGATTGCATTCACTCATAGGAAGGGTAGCTATTAGTTCATGATCACTGTCGTGTAAAAAGATGCTACCATCAAATTCATAGACATAAACAAATTCTCCATCAAGTTCTAAGCGATGCAGTTGATTTGTTTCGTAAGAATATTCCTTTGTAAATTGAGCCAATAGCGTAGAAAAAAATAAAACGCTAAGAAGAATGGTGTAGAGTGCTTTCATGTCAAATACTTTTGTTTAATAATATAGCATTGAATTTAAGTATTGCAACATGAAAAAAGAAACCATTATGGGTTTCCTTTTCTTAAAAGTCAGGATTCAGAATTGAAGCTCCAATCAAAAATTTAAATTTTTTAGATAGCCTAGATAAGCCCTTCATTTTTTAATTAATTCGGGGCTCTTTGAAATTCTACAAATAGTATTTCGCAGCACCCAACTGCCACAATTATTGACCGTACTCAGTATAGAAAGACTCGAAAGACAAAAGATTAAAGACAAAAGACCTAATCAAACTCAAATCAAAAATTAAAATTCCTGAACAATTAAATCCTAATTTGTATAAGGTCTACGATTTCGTAAAAATCCACTTGCCCATTTCTTTAAATCCGACTTTCTTTCCATAAAGTAAAATCCCTACACGGAAAATTCTTCCAGATAACCAGGTAAAGAAAAGTACCGTTCCTAAAAGGAGCAACATGGAAAGCCCAACTTGCCACATTGGTGGATCGAATGCAAGTCTTGCCGGCATAACAATAGGAGAAAACAATGGAAAAATAGAGGACCATACGGCTAAGGAACTTTCAGGGCTTCTTACGACTGCAAGCATGATGTATATAGCGAGTGCAATAACCAATACGATAGGCATAGATAAGGTTTGGCTTTCGCCCAAATCGTCACCGATGGCAGAACCGATGGCTGCAAAAAGAGAAGCGTAAAGAAAATAACCGCCGAGAAAATAAAATAAAAATAGCGGTACAATCAATAACCAGTTTTGACGACTTAGTTCTTCCATGCCCATCATGATCATAGATTCCATGTCCTCTTGGTCGATGCCACTGGCTGCAAGGCTTGACTGGTCTAGGTCTTCCGGGTTAATGCCAAAAACCATGGCTGCTCCAAAATAAAGTAGGGGAATCAGGATCACCCATATCACCATCTGCGTTAGTCCTACTGCGCCTACGCCTACTATTTTACCAAGCATCAATTTGAAAGAATCAATGGAAGATACAATGACTTCAACAATCCGGTTCATTTTTTCTTCCATGACGGATCTCATTACCATCATGCCATAGATGAGAACAACCATGTACATAATCATGCCCATCACGATGCCTAAAAAGGCACCGACTGCACTTGCAAAACTGCTGGTGTCTTTTTCTCCTTCCTTAATGGGTTCAGGATCAAAAGTTATACTGGTATCCAAAATTTTTAAATCTTCTTTGTTTAAATCAAGCTCCGTTATTTTATAATTTCGGATGGCTTTTTTGATGGAAGATTTAATTCTTTCTTGCAACTCAATGCCAGGTGATTTTTCGGAGTAATAATATATGGTGTGAGCCGTAGATTTTATATTGCTTAATGCTGGTATTTTTAAAATGCCTGAATATTTTTCTTCTTCAACTTCCTTTTTTAATTCATCAAAGGATTTAGTGGTTTTGGAATAATGGATGCTCCCATCTTTAGAAGAAGGGATGTTTTGATCTACTAGTACATTGCCTTCATCTAAGATGGCGATGTTCATTTGCTTATCACCATCGTATCGAAGGATGAAGAAAACGACAACAAAGAATAAGGCAAAAGCGATTGGGGTAAGTAGGGTACTTATGATAAAAGACTTCTTTCTAACTCTTGTAGAGTACTCTCGCTTTACGACTAACCAAAATTTATCCAAGATCTTAAGATTGTTGTTGAGCTATGAAGGTAAGTTTATTCGTGGGAATATCTAAATTATGGGTATGGTTTTAGACGAAGGCTTTGGGGGCAGAGATTAGGTGGGCAAATCTTTGTATAATTTTAGGAGAATAGCGTATTAAGCAATAGTTTTCTCATATTTATATAGTCTTGCCAATTTAATTTGAATAGCAAGGTTCCATTTCATTTATGATGAAAACAGCATCAATAATCTAAGACCAATCTTCACAGGCGGACGATGATTCATAAGTAAATAATCGAATACTTAGATTTTCATACTACCAATCTGTTTTTTCTGATGGAGTTAGTATCTGCATGCCATCATTAGCATTCGAGCCTACTAATTTTTGTTCAAGGCTCCCTTCTTTCGCTGGATCAAAAAGATCTCCAGTATTTCTATATTCCACTAGAGCTACTTGTCATATACCTTACATCTCCTTCCAATCCCCCTTGCATCTCTCCAAATAATCCCATAATTTGAACTTAATTACAATGAATAATTTTACTTACATATTTTCTACTTGTTGCTGTTGTTGTCTTGATAAACCATCGGGCAGAGAAGAGCATATGTAATTAATCAATAATATCAATTGATAAAAAAGGAGCCTTCTCAGACCGAGAAGGCTCCTTTTTTTATTGGACAAATTAAAATTCCAGTATGAAAAAGATCTATGTGATCCACGAAAACGACGATTGGGTGATTCCTTTAAGGGCGGCCTTTGAAAAGCTAAACCTTCCTTATGAAGAATGGTTTATCAACGAAATGAAGCTCGATTTAAATGCGATTCCTCCGGATGGGATTTTCTATAATAGAATGAGCGCTTCAGCCCATACAAGAGATCATCGCTATGCGCCAGAATTTACGGCGAATATTCTAGCTTGGTTAGAACGATACGGCAGAAAAGTAATTAATGGCAGACGAGCCTTGCAATTAGAATTAAGAAAATCAGAACAGTACCTAGCTTTGCAGCCTCATGACATTATTCATCCTAATACGATCATTGCTAACAATCCAGCTGATGTCTTAAATGCAGTAGATAAGTTGAATGAATTTCCTTTTATCCTAAAACCAAACAGAGGGGGCAAAGGTGCTGGGGTTCAACTCTTTTATTCTAAAGAAAGTTTAAAAAATTCCATTGATAATGATAGCATTGGAGAGTCCTTAGATGGCATCTGGTTAGTACAGCAATACATCAAGCCTGCTAATGGAAGAATAGTCCGTGCAGAATTTGTCGGATCCGAATTTTTATACGCAGTAAGCATTGATGCCAGTAAAGGATTTGAATTATGCCCTGCAGATTCATGCAACATTGGTGATGCCTTTTGTCCAGCTGACCAATCTACTCTTGAAGATAAATTTGTCATTCTAGATCAATATCAAAATGAGGACTTAGAAAAATACGCCGACTTTCTTAAGGCAAACAACATAGGAGTAGGAGCATTGGAGTATGTAGAAGATGAGCACGGTGATAAATATGTTTATGATGTAAATACCAATACCAATTATAACTCTGGTGCAGAGCAAGCTTCGCTCTTAAAGAAAGAAGGCATGTTTGAAATAGCAAAGTATTTAGGACATGAATTACAATTGTTGCAAAATAAGGATTTGAAAAGAGCTTGAGATTGGTCCATAAATTTTTTAGTATAGATCCAAATCCAAATAGGATTATATTTAATTTTTATAATGAATACATGTCGGTATATAATAAGTGCAATACTAACTTATTCATTAATAAGTTTTCCTATAAAAAATTGACCTTCATTCTTAGTTTGGATAAAGTAAATTCCTTTGCTAAAAATTTGTAAGGTAGCTGGTTCTAAGTTGCAGGCTCAATTAAAAACTTTACAACCAACAAGCCTAATATCGTCGATCGTTTCTGATTGTTGGTTGAGCCAGAGAAACCAAAAAATATAAAATTTACCAAAGACCAAAGACTACTCCTCTTCCTCCTTATTCTTTTTTGCATCCTCCCTCTTCTTATCCTTCTCATCTTGTTCTTTCAACCTCCTTGCTCTTCGGTGTTCATCGTCTTTAGAATAAGCTTTGATGATTTCTTTGACAAGACGATGTCTAACAACATCTTCCGCAGTAAGATACACCGCTTTAATACCTTCCGTGCCGTCTAGTATATTAATGGCGTG
>CALDYJ010000094.1 GCA_937941095.1 uncultured Saprospiraceae bacterium
CCGTGTTTAAAAGCATTTTCTAAAAATGGAACAAACATCAATGGAGAGACCCAAAGTCCTTCAGGATCACCAATGACATTAAATTGAATGCTAAGTTTTTGGCCATGTCGTATTTTTTCAAGAGACATGTAGTTTTGAATGTAATTAATTTCCTTTTGTAAGGGAACTTTTTTCTCATTGCATTCATAAAGCATATACCTTAACATCTCGGAAAGCTTAATCACCATTTCGGGAGCATTGTCCGACTTTTTTAAAGATAAAGCATAAATGCTATTAAGGGTATTGAATAGAAAATGAGGATTAATTTGTGACTTTAAAAACTTTAGCTCCGATTGTATATTTTGCTTTTCTAAATCTTGTTTTTCTCTTTCGTGTTTCAACCAATCACCAATTATTTTCATAATCGTTGAACTTCCTGCTACCATCATGCTCATTACATAGTAATAATCTTGTCTATGATATAATTGATTTTGTAAATTCGGAAAAGGTTCCCACTTAAAGTGAAATATAAACAGTTTGATGGGTGTAATCAATAAAGCCAAAGCAATGAGAAAAACAAAGTAAGTGAAAAACTTCTTTTGACTTAGGTATTTCGGGATTAAGTAAAGAATATTGACATAAACTATAGTGGCGTAAAAAAATAAATTAATAATCTCATTTGAAAGGGTAAAAAGTAAGCCTCGTTTTATACCATCCATTATGATCAGAAAAACCAAAACACATAGCCAAAAAGCTACATGATAGACCATTCTTGAGCCAATAAGCTGAAGAAAAGTAGTTTTTAGCGATTGGATTTCATTGTTTTCTGACAATACAAAGAATTTGTACGTAATTTAAACCTACTTTTCTAAAATCCATCTAAATTTAGATGAAATCGATCTACAATTAGATGAATCCCAAAACAGGTAAAATGATAGACCCAAGTTTTGAGTCTAGGTAGCTAAGTACCTATTTTTATCGTACTTTTGGACGTCCAATTAATGTCTACATAGGCAATTATTTAAAAAACCAATAAAACAAAATAATCCTCATAGTGTTAGGTTTACATTGAGTTTAAAAAGTATTTGAATTTATATTTATGAATTACAGTAAAACAGAGACTTATTCTAGCGGATCAACAAAGAAGATAATGAAATCTTATGCTAGGATATTAAGCGAAATTGGAGAAGATGTTGAGAGGGAAGGGCTCTTAAAAACACCTGAAAGAGCTGCTAAAGCAATTCAATTTTTGACACATGGCTATGATTTAGATGCGAAATCAATTTTAGAGAGCGCCAAATTTGCAGAAGACTATAGTGAAATGGTTATCGTAAAAGATATTGAAGTTTTTTCTCTTTGTGAACATCATATCCTCCCTTTCTTTGGAAAGGCCCATGTTGCCTATATTCCAAACGGACACATAGTAGGTCTAAGCAAGATTCCACGTGTGATTGATGTATTTGCAAGAAGATTGCAAGTACAAGAAAGGCTTACTGACCAAATTCTACATTGCATAAATGATACATTAGAACCCTTGGGTGTTGCCGTGGTTATAGAGGCTAGACATATGTGTATGATGATGCGTGGCGTTCAAAAACAAAATAGTGTTACAACTACTTCAGCATTTGTCGGAGAATTTGAAAAAGAAAAAACTAGGGCTGAATTTTTAAATTTAATTAGCGCAAAACTACTTTAATGAAAGCATTTATTTTTCCGGGACAAGCTTCCCAATTTGTTGGAATGGGAAAAGATCTTTATGAAGGGAGTCAAGAAGCAAAAGATCTTTTTCTTGAAGGAAATGAAATCTTAGGCTTTGATCTTTCTAAGGTTATGTTTGAAGGAAGTGAAGAAGAGCTCAAAGCTACAAAAGTCACTCAACCTGCCGTTTTTATGCATTCAATCGTAAGTCTCAAAACTGGTTTAAACGAAAAGCCTCAAGCTGTAGCAGGACATTCATTGGGAGAGTTTTCTTCTTTAGTAGCAGCAGAAGTTTTGAGTTTTCAAGACGCTCTAAAGTTAGTTGCTGTTCGAGCTAAAGAAATGCAGAAAGCTTGTGAAGAAAATCCTTCTACCATGGCTGCTATAGTCGGGCTTGAAGATGAAGTGGTAGAAGAAATATGTAATTCTATTAGTGAAATAGTTATAGCTGCTAATTATAATTGCCCAGGACAATTAGTGATCTCGGGCTCACATGCAGGGATTGATTTAGCCATAGAGCAACTCAAAGAAAAAGGAGCGAAACGTGCGATAAAGTTAGCAGTAGGTGGAGCTTTTCATTCTGAACTCATGAAGCCGGCTGAGGAAGGTTTGAAGGCAGCAATAGAAGAAACTAATTTTAATACGCCCATCTGTCCGATCTTCCAAAACGTGGATGCACAAGCTTCAACAGACCCTCAAATCATTAAGGACAAATTGATCAGACAACTCACATCTCCAGTAAGATGGACCAATACAGTTCAACAAATGATTGAAGCAGGAGTAGATCATTTTGTAGAAGTTGGAGGTAATGGAAAAGTATTGAGAGGTATGCTTAGAAGGATAGATAGAAGTGTTGAGTCCTCAGCAGTGTAGCTTAAAATAATTTTCAACTACTATTGATATTAAGAAATAGTTTATTTACCTTGATACAGTATAATCTAAACTGTGAACAAATAGATACTATGATTCCGAAAATTAAACCGGGGAAGGTTTTGCTTGCAGAGCCTTTTATGATCGATAATAACTTCAAAAGAGCTGTCGTTTTGCTCTGCGATCACAATACCGAAGGAACGGTCGGATTTATCCTCAATAAAGAATTTCATGCAAAAGTAGAAGACATTGTGCCTGAATTAGCTGGCTTCGATGCGCCATTGTATTCAGGTGGTCCTGTTCAAAGAGACACTCTTCATTACATCCATAATGTAGGTGGATTGATCGAAGACAGTCAAAAAGTATGCGATGGAGTTTATTGGGGTGGTGATTTTGAAAAGTTGATTTTCTTAATTCAAAACAAAATGGTTAAACCTGACAACATTATGTTTTTTGTTGGTTATACAGGTTGGTCTCCAGAGCAACTTGGCGATGAATTTAAATATGGGAGTTGGTTGATGGCGGACATGGATGCTAACTATATTTTCCACCGAAGAAAAATGAATAAAGCACTTTGGACAAAAGTGATGTCCAACAAGGGAGATGCATTCTCAGTCATTGCTCAGTTGCCTGATTACTTTTCTTGGAATTAATATGTGCTAAAATGTTTCTACATTAATGTAGCATAGTTTTAAAATTTTACTGAAAAACTAAACCACATAAGATAATTTAATTGTCTCACCTAATTAGCTTCTTCAAGTATCACAGGTTCAACAATCGTTTTTTGAACTTTCTCTTCTTTTTGAGCTCTCTTTTTCGCCAGTTTACTTAACCTTGTTTCTTCTTTACGAATAGTCTTTTTTAGCTCTTTTTGCGCTTGTTTAACTTGTGCAATTTCTGCGATCAATTGCTTCTCTTTTTCTATATTTCTTTGAACCGCATCGAATCTTGCTTTTTCCATGGCTAATTTTTCCTTTTGGATTCGAGCTTCTTCTTTCAATGCATTCTCCTTTTGCTTGTTTTCAAACTCTATTTTCGCTAATCGCTCTGTTTCAATTAAAGCTACTTTTTGAATCTCTAGTTCAACCTCTCTTTGTTTTTTAATTTCTGCAAGCTTTGCTTCTTCTTCTAAACGTTTAGTCTTTATTTTTTCAAGGCTCGCAAGTTCCGCAGCTGTTTTCTTTTGCTTTTCCATCTGCTCTTTATGAAAACGTTTCACGTCCTCAATTTTTTCTTTTTCTAACTTCTGTTGACGTTCTAATTCAGTAATTTTTAATTGTTCTTCCGCAATCAGTTGCTTGCGATTTAATTCAGCTTCCTTGTCCAGTTTAAATTGTTCTAGTTTATGCTCCTCTTCAATTCTTTGCAATTCGAGCTTCGTCAATTGGTTCTTCTCCAATTCAATTTCCTTTTGCTTTTTAATCTCTTCAATTTGAAGATTTTCTAATTGTTTTATTCTAACTTCTTCGGCTCTTCTTTTTGATGCTAGCGCTGCTAACTGAGCTTCTTCCTCTAGTATTTGATTTCTCTTTTGATGGATTTCTTTTAAAGTTTCAACTTCACTTTCAACAGAGATTCTGTTTTGCTCCACTTGGCTCAATTTAAGTTGTTCTTTATTCAGTTTATCGTTTGTTTTTTTCATTAAATTAACCTCTTTAACCAAGGCTTCTTTTCTAACAATTTCCTTTTCTTTTGCAAACTCTAAAGCCTTTAACTCTCTTTCTTTCTTTTCTCTTTCTTTGGCTATTTGAAATATTTCATCATTAGAATCCTGTGCGATACTAGGATTGTCATTTTTTTCTATCTTTATTGGCAGCGCAATTTTTTTCTTATATTCTATTCCTTTTGCTTCATAAGCCTTCTTCATAGCTTCTTCTTGGGCATCTTTAATTGACATCTTATTCGGAACATTATGCTGAGCAAATGAAAGGAGTGGGGAACATATGAATGAAATTAATAATGTCCAACTTAAAATAGTTTTCATGGAAATATTTTTATTAATAAATAATCTTTGGAGTCAAATTTATCAGTCAATCATTCTAAACTAAAACCAGACCAAGATTATTAAATTTTTGAGAAGCATTTGAAAACGCTAAAGAATTAATAAAATAATTAGACGAAGCTTAAAAGAGACGTAATTCACCAATAGAATTTATAATTAATATGTCAATAGTTTAATTTGAATTCAATCACGATCTTTGTCCTCTATTAAAATAGTCGAAGTCAAGCTTGACAAGTTGAGCACCAAGTTGAATAAATGTAGAGAAGCAATTAAGATTTATTTGAGCCTAATTAAATAACCTTTTGGTAGGGCGTTTAGAAATTTAGAAAGAATTAGGTGATGTGCAGATTATCGATGCATAAAATTACGTTTCCAACCTTTTTTATTTCTTAGGGTTTTATAGAAGCTTTCTAAACGTTTTTTAAATTTATTTCTGGACTTTTCAGAAAGATAATAGGCAGAATTTTCGATGGTTTCTATTAGTTCTTTTTCAATGTTATTAAAGTAAGTAAGCATTAGTTCAATTTCTGATTGCTTTACATGAAAACCCATAAAATATGGTGTCAAGACTGATTCAATTGGAAACTTAGCTGGAGGAACTGCATAATTTTGACCAACCAATCCTGCATAATCAAAATCGTAGGGGAGGGCTCTTAATTTATCTGCTCCTTCCAATTTAATCAACTTCATATTATGTCTAGTTCCAAGTGACCAGTCACAGTTTAAAATTAAGTATTGAAAAAAAACAAGTTTTAAATACGATTCTCTATCCAATGCATCGATTCCTGTAAATCCTTCTTTAATCTCTGCAGCCCCCGAACGAAAAGTGATGTCATCAACATCTTCTATCATAAGTGCATCTAAGTCATATTTAATCTTATTATCTTTTGCGTTAATTATTCCAACTTTGATAATTCTTGTTCTAAAACTTAAACTGTCAATAAGCTGATACATCTGGTAAATTAGATGTTCTTTCATGGTATTTTCCACAAAAGATTTTGACTTATCACAAGGAAGAACAATTTTCAATTTATCATTTTTTGCAAATCCTAGAATTTTTAAATTCGGCTTCTGCAGATCAATCTTCAATGGTGGAATATTACAAACCTGTCTACGTGTATTCCCCCTTGTGGCAATTTTAACTTCCCATTCTCTATTTTTTTCTTCATTATGAATGGCTATCATCTTTCCTGGAAGGTAATCATCACTTAATTTGTTTTTTATAAGTAATCCATAATCTAAGATCAAATCAATTCTTAAGTTTTGATCCCCTAAATCATAAACATATTGAAAGGCAGTTTTAATACCATCTTTTTTAGGCTTGTTTTCTAAATTTATTTTACTGCCATCTAGTAATCCTCTGAAAAATTCACCTTCATTATAGTACAAGATTTCTCCTGTTTTACCGAATTTTATACTACTATCAATCAAGATGATTTTATTTTGATAGTTTGAGACTATCCGTGGCATTGAAGTATGCCCTATGACTATTGTTTTTTTTCCTAATTTCTCAAGAATGTAAATTGCTTTTTCTTCATCAAATCCATCTGGATTTGCATACCCTCTATACCACAAAGGACCATTCTCAAAATAAAGCAATGGAAGTAAACCAGGATCACCTTTCATTATGTTGTTATTGCTTAATATTTCATCCTTGAAAAATCGATTTATTTTAGACAAATCATTTTCCTTATCTATAACTTTTTTTGAAAATCCACCGTGAACAAAGGCAACATCATTTATGCTTACACAGATGTTTTTAGATCGAAGCCAATGGCCCAGAATTGTTTTTTTACTAAAAAATTTGAAATATGGCTTTTGGCTAATGCCGCTTGTATAACGATATTTTTTATGAATGTATCCCACATCATCATGCATGACCATAACCTCATGATTGCCTAGAAGTAAATGCACTTTGCCTCCTGAGGACAATGCTTCTTTTTCTAAATTAAAAAGAAACCATAAAGTCTCAGTTACTTTATCTCCTCGATCAAATACATCTCCGACTATCACTAAATGGCCCTTTCCAAAATTCCATTTGTTTTCTTGATCGATGACCTTATGACTTTTTAGCAGTTCTATAAATAGATCATATTGCCCATGAATATCACTAATGGCTACAAATTCTTTAACCCCTTCGAAAGAAGTGCTTTCATCAGGTTTGAATGACAGATCATTTAGATTTACAATGGGTAAACCAGGTTTTGAAAACCAAGAGGCTTCACTCTTTAAAACAGTGCTGTCCTTTAGTATTCCTTTTTCAACCCATTGAATTTCTAGGGAATTATCAACTTCTGTTATGTACGGACCATCACTATATGTATAGGTCTTCTCCTGCGCTAAAGCTACATTAAACCAAAATATTAGGAATAATATGAATATGTTTATTTTCATTAAATTATTTGATTTACTTTGCTGAAGATAAAGAAGAAAGATGAAGGAAAAAATTAGTAAACTAAGTCAAAACCGTCAAAAAGAAATTATCAATGTAATTAGAACTACTCAAAGGAATAACATTGAGTTAACCCATATAGCTGACAATAAAGCAAACGTTTTATTAAGTTTAAATGCATTAATGGTTAGTATAATCATTCCATTTGCTGTTTCTAATACAGAAAAATTAAGCAATACGGAAATATTCATTCCATTGCTCATGATGACGATTACTAATGGAATTACTATATTTTTAGCTACACGAGTCTTAAAACCGGGGGACTTCAAGAACTTCAAAAACTTCCATCAAGACAAAGGTACCAAGTTTAGTCCTTTTTTCTTTGGAAATATTTTTAAAATGGAACGTGACGAATTTGGAGCCTACATGAAAGATGCTCTAAAGGACAATGAAGATGTCAAAAGGTACCTTGCAGATGATTTATACTATATTGGCAAAAGATTGGGTAAAAAAATGACCTTGATCAGAATAGCTTTCAATATTTTTACTTTCGGTATTCTGATCACCATACTCACCTGGATGTTTTTCTTATTTTTATAGTCAAATGAATTTCTTAACTAACAAAATATGCGTCATTATCAATTTAACCTTAATGAGCTAAACTTCAAGTGTCTTGAAGAAAGAAGCAAGGAGATATCTATTGTTACAGAATTTGATGATCAAATAAAAGAGGAAGTTTTACAAATACACTTAGCAGAAGGAGCAAGCAAGGAAAAAGTTGAGGTAGGCTTTAATTATTTATACATCGAAACACCAAAGAACAAAGTATTAATTGATGCTGGAAGTGGAACGGGCCAATTAGTAAATTGCATGAAAGCGGCTAATATTGATCCATTAAGCATAGATTCAATTATTATAACGCATGCAGATAGTGACCACGTAAATGGCTTACATGAATTTCCAAATGCAACGATATATCTTGCTCATCTGTCCTGGAAGATGTGGACAAATAAAG
Organism: uncultured Saprospiraceae bacterium; assembly: GCA_937941095.1. Lineage (GTDB taxonomy): Bacteria > Bacteroidota > Bacteroidia > Chitinophagales > Saprospiraceae > JALZVN01. Next base: position 7,957 of record CALDYJ010000094.1, read on the forward strand.
CGTCAAGAGATCGCTTAAATGAAGAGTTTAAGGATGCATTAGGTCAATTATTTGATACTGATGTGATCTTGCGTGGCATAGACGGTAGAAATGAGTTTGGGACTAAAATTTTACCAAATCTTAAAGAGAGATTAGTCTTAGTAAATGAACAGGAATCTTTTCTTTCTTACTTTAAAATGATTTATACCCCTGGACATCGCAGTGATCATTTTGCGATAAAAATCAATTCAAAACCTAATGAGCTTATCGTAATTGCTGATGCATTTAGACACTCGTTTCAATTCAATCATTTAGATTACCCTAGCCATTATGATTCTCATGCTGAGCCATGGAAAGAATCTCTTAAAAGTATAAAAGGATTAGATCCTGATAAGACAGCTCTATATTTTGGTAACCACATTAGTTTCCCTGGCCTTTTACACTATGACAAAAACATCTTGGTTAAGAAAGACTAACTAGGTAAAAGTAAATTTACAATTGAACTTGAATGTGATTCTATGATGCCTGCATGATTTATCGGCAGTCCAGATTTTAATTCTTGATCCAAAGGATTCAAAAACCTAAACGTCACAGCCCCTGTTAGAATAAAATGGAAATCAACCAAAGGTATTTGATTAGCAATACCAGCACTTTGTAATTGCTCAAGTTGCTCTAATAGTTTTTTATTGAAAGCAATTATCTTCGGTTTGATTCTTTCAATTAAATCAGATCCATCGTTGATTTCTTTCAAAATGATTCTTAACAAAAAAGGCTTATTAGAAAAGTAGCTAACGTAAGATTCTATGTATCTACTTAAAACTTCTCGCTTATTGGAATAAAGATTTGAGGTATCTAAATTCCCATCCAGCTTTTGTAAATCGTCAAACAATTTGTCAACGACTGCAACCCAAAGTTCAAATTTGTTACCAAAATGGTAACTAATAACTGCATGGTTAATTTTAGCAATTTCAGCAATATTTCGAAAAGAGGTCGAGCCAAAACCATGTTTAGAAAACATGGAGGTTGCTATTGTTAATATTTTCTCTTTTGTTCTTAGGGTTTTAGGAGCACTTTGTGTGAGAGAATCCATCAATTAAATGTGTTTATTTTAAAATTTTGTGTTTACTCGAGCCGAAAATAACACTATCCTGCTAATAATTGTATGATATCTTGACATTAATATATCCTTTCAGTTATTTATAGTGACAAAACCTTATTATACGACGACAAAGTTTTAAAAGGATAAAAATCGATATCTAATTTTTTCTAGACATAGTATATTAGCTTTACATTTGTATAAATTATAGAATATGAAGTTTGTATTTTTCCAAAAAGCATTGCTGCTTTTTTTCTTGTTTTTAACAATCTTTGCATGTAATGAAGACGATGGGGCTGATGTGCAAAGAATCGTAATTGGATCTCCGATATCCATTGCCTGCACTTACCAAAGTATAAGTCATACTGCAAATGTCGAAACCGACATTGAAGATGTTCTAATGATGCCTGCAGGTACTTTCATGCTACAAGCTACTGTGGATGAGGCTCAAATTGAGTTTACTAATTATTTAAACATCTATGACATTAACTTTACAGGAAATGATCTTGATTTTACTATAGTTTCCAATATTTCTAATCCAGCTATTCCTGATTATTTCAAGGTACTTGAAGATGGGAATAGCTACAGATTTTACTTCACTTTTGGACAGCCACAATTATTTAGCAGTGTTACAAGTTTTGATGAAGGAATTGAAGCTGATTACTTCGATAGACAATTGTCTATAAAAATTAGTGCGGGCTATGATTTAAGCAAAGGGTTTTCTTTAAGTTTTTCTTAATTTTTTTAAATCGTTACAAGCTCTTTTCAAAGCAAACACTATTTTTCATATTAATATACTGCCCATAATTAGGTATGACTTGGTAGTTATTTTTTCTGTAAAGACCAATTGCTTCAGGTTGTCTTACACCAGTTTCAAGGATACATTTTTTAAACTTCAATTCTTGAGCCCATTCTTCCAGAGCACTTAAAATTTTTGAAGCAAATCCATTACCCCTAAATTCAGGACATGTAAACATTCTTTTTATTTCCATTGTATGCTCATCGTATACTTTTATCGCACCACAGCTAGCAGGACTTCCATTAACGAACAACACCATAACATGTTTTATAGCATCAATTTTATTAAACTGATCATAAAAAGCATGGTCTTCTCCGTCTCGGATTGCTAAATCAGCATCCAACAATTTTACCAACTTCACAAAATCTTCATTTGATGAATTCGTCCTTATTATCTCATTCATCTCATTTAGTATTTAATTGATTCCACATAGCGATATCTTTTTCCTCTGTCCAAATGGAAGGATGTACTGTTCCTTTTAACTCCTCATATGCCCTAGAAACATTGAAGCACATACAATGTTCGAAAATTACCCAATTTCCAAATTCTGGGCGCATTTCTTCCATCAATAATTTATATGTTAAATTGAGGTTTAAGCCTTTGTTAATGCACCGCTGTACGGAATCTGTTAGAGTTATTACAAAGTGTTTTGTCATGTTAATAGCTTCCTGGCTTTCAGCAGGAGTCTTCAAGGCATCTCCTCTTCCAGGTACTAGCGCATTTGCTTTAAGTTTGCTCAAAGCAGTTAACGTTTTTGGCCAACTCAGCAATTGAGCATCACCACAGTACGGAGTCGCTTTATATTCCACCAAATCACCTGCATAAAGAACTTTTTCTGAAGGCAACCATACTACTGTATCACCTCTTGTGTGCCCTTCACCTAAATGCATTACTTCGACGCATAAATTTCCTAAGTCTAGGTATATTTTTTCATCAAAAGTAAGCTGTGGCCAAGTTAAGCCTGGTATAGAATCATGTCCTTTGAACAATCTAGGAAAACGTTGAAACTCTGAAAGCCAATCTTGCTTACCTCGCTCTTTGATCATTTCGAGGGTTTTATTAGAACTAATGATCAACTCTGCATTGTATGCACTAGCACCTAAAACTCTAACGGCATGGTAGTGGGTAAGTACTAAATATTTTATGGGTTTATCAGTGATAGATCTCACTTTTTCGATGACATCATTCGCCATATTTGGAGTAGCTTGAGCATCGACAATCATTACTGCATCTTGACCTATTATCACTCCACTGTTTGGATCACCTTGAGCAGTGTAGGCATATGCTCCTGGTGCCAATTCTTCAAATGTTATCAACTTATCTTCGAGATCATTTTGAGATGCAAAAGTTTTTGCCATATGAATTTGCTTTAGTGAAATTACTTATTCTTAATGTCCAATGCAACGTCAACAATCATGTCTTCTTGCCCGCCAACCATTTTACGTTTTCCAAGTTCTACAAGTATTTCATGAGTGTTTAAATTATACTTTTCAGCGGCTCTTTCCGCATGTAACAAAAACGAGGAATATACGCCTGCATAGCCTAAAGATAAAGTCTCTCTATCGACTCTAACAGGTCTACTTTGTATCGGTCTAATTAAATCATCTGCGGCATCCATTAGTTTATAAAGATCTGCATTATGTTCCAACTTCATTTTATTTAAAACAGCTACTAATACTTCTAATGGGCAGTTACCTGCTCCAGCACCCATTCCAGCTAAGGAAGCATCTAATCTATTTGCACCATGTTCTAAAGCGACAATAGTATTGGCAACCCCCAATGAAAGATTATGATGACAATGTATGCCAATCTCCGTTTCATCATTTAGGACATCCCTAAAAGCTTTGATTCTATCGGCAACTCCGTCCATCATTAAAGCTCCTGCAGAATCAGTTACGTAGACACAGTCTGCGCCAGCTTCTTCCATAATCTTAGCTTGTTCTGCTAATTTCTTTGGTTCATTCATATGAGCCATCATTAAGAACCCGCCAACGTCCATTCCCAATTTCTTTGCTGCTTCAATGTGCTGTGGGGAGATGTCTGCCTCTGTACAATGAGTTGCAATCCTTACGGATTCAACACCTAAATCATTTGCCTTTTTCAAGTCATGAATGGTTGCTATACCAGGTATTAAAAGAGTAGTCAATTTTGCATGGCTAAGTTTTTCTTTGACACCTTCTAACCAGTCCCAATCGGTGTGTGCTCCGAAACCATAATTAAAACTTCCACCAGCGAGTCCATCTCCATGGGAGATTTCTATGGCATCAACTTTAGCATCATCCAAGGCCAGCGCAATTTCCTTAATCTTTTCCTTCGAGTATTGATGTCTGATGGCATGCATGCCGTCTCTCAATGTTACATCTTGAATGTAAATCTTTTTGTTCATCATCG
>CALDYJ010000095.1 GCA_937941095.1 uncultured Saprospiraceae bacterium
GCCCATGCTCCTTGATACAAGACATCATCTTCTTTACCAACAGTAAGCAAATGACTTTCATGCAATTGAAACCAAACTCCTTCATAACCTACATTTTTCCCAACTTCTGTAGTATTGACAGCTGCACCTAGATGCCAATATCCTGAACCAAAGTTCTTTCTGATAGCAGTAGGTGTATCTCCTAAAGCTTTAGCTTGGTTTACCAAAGCTGTTAGCCCTTCTGGAACTGCTCCTTCGGTGTTTGTTGTGCTAGTTTCTGTGGTTTTCGCATCTGTAGCACCACTTGTAGCTGTTTTGCTTGACTCATTTTCACAAGCGAATAAGCATAAAGATAAGATCGGAATAAGGATAAAATTTTTCATCTATAGATTGAATTGGTTAAGAAGCGTGAATTTAGTGAAAAATGATTTAAAACCTCCCACCATATTGAGCAGATGGTGAGAAGCTTTGATCTTCAAAATGGATCTTTGGTCTTTTTATTTTTATTAGCGATACCTTTGTGTGGATCAAAAAAGGATTTCAACTAAATTTTAAGAACGATAATCTCTGTTTGCAAATTATTTCTCTCGATTTCATCTTCTAAAAAATTTTAAAGCTAGGTATTGGATGCCAACAGATCCTAAAATTATTAAAAGGACAAATGAAATTGTGAACATTTCCCAGGAATCCAAATTTCTTTGAATTCATTCGCCGAAAGGCTGAGACTGCCATAATGACACACTTTTGTCAGGCTTAAAAGCAGAGAAACATTACAACAAAGCCATATATCTTACAAAATGGCATGAAATCCCTATTGGTACAGGCATTGATATAGGTATAGTGGTCGAGCTAAAGACCAAAAGCAAAATTTAGAAACAAAGTTTAAAATTTAGAAAATGGGTAAAATTATTGGAATTGATTTAGGAACAACCAACTCCTGTGTTGCTGTAATGGAAGGTAACGAACCGGTGGTTATTCCAAACGATGAAGGAAAAAGAACAACTCCTTCGGTTGTCGCTTACATGGACAGTGGTGAAAGAAAAGTTGGAGATCCAGCTAAGAGACAAGCCATTACAAATCCAACGAAGACTGTGGCTTCTATCAAAAGATTCATGGGATCTAGGTACTCAGAAGTGGCAAAAGAAATAGATAGAATGCCTTATAAGGTAATTAAAGGCGATAACAATACAGCTAGAGTTGAGATTGATGGTCGTAAGTATACGCCACAAGAGATATCGGCTATGGTCCTTCAAAAGATGAAGAAAGTAGCAGAGGATTATTTAGGTCAAGAAGTAACACAAGCTGTTATTACTGTGCCTGCATATTTTAATGATTCGCAAAGACAAGCTACTAAGGAAGCTGGTGAAATTGCGGGTTTAAAAGTAGAAAGAATTATTAATGAACCTACGGCTGCAGCATTGGCTTATGGTTTAGATAAGCAAGGAGAAGATTCTATCATCGCGGTTTTTGACCTTGGTGGTGGAACATTTGACATTTCTATTCTTGAATTAGGAGATGGAGTATTTGAAGTTAGGTCTACAAATGGAGATACACATTTAGGTGGAGATGATTTTGATCAAACCATCATTGATTTTCTTGCCGATAAATTTAAGTCTGACGAGGGAATTGATTTAAAGAAAGATCCGATGGCCTTACAAAGATTGAAAGAGGCGGCTGAGAAAGCAAAAATTGATTTATCTTCTACTACAGAAACAGAGATTTCTTTGCCATACATCACTGCAGTTGATGGGGTGCCTAAACACATGTCCTTAAAAATGACAAGAGCACAATTTGAGAAATTAGTAGATGACTTAGTAGCAAGAACATTGAAACCATGTGAAGCTGCTCTTAAAGATGCTGGTCTTTCAAAAAGCGAAATCAATGAAGTCATTTTAGTCGGTGGTTCAACAAGGATTCCAGCTATACAAGCTGCTGTAGAAAAGTTTTTTGGAAAAGCTCCAAACCGTTCTGTTAACCCAGATGAAGTGGTGGCATTAGGTGCATCAATTCAAGGTGGTGTCCTTTCTGGAGATTATTCAGGAGACATCGTATTATTAGATGTAACGCCATTATCTCTAGGTATTGAAACCATGGGTGGAGTTTACGATGTAGTGATAGATTCTAATACTACGATTCCAGCTAAAAAGTCTAAGACTTATTCTACTGCTGCAGATAACCAACCTTCTGTAGAGATTCACATCTTGCAAGGAGAGCGTCCTATGGCTAAAGATAATAGAACAGTAGGAAGATTTATCCTTGATGGTATTCCACCAGCACCAAGAGGTGTACCTCAAATTGAAGTAGTTTTTGACATGGATCCAAACGGTATCCTCACAGTAACTTCAAAAGATAAGGGCACGGGTAAAGAGCAAAACATTCGTATCGAAGCTTCTACAGGATTATCAAAAGAAGAAATCGAAAAAATGAAGGCAGAAGCCGCTGCAAATGCTGATGCCGATAAAGAAGCAAGAGAAAAGATTGATAAAATGAATGCTGCCGATTCTTTAATTTTCCAAACGGAAAAACAAATCAAAGAATTTGGAGACAAGGTTCCTGAAGATAAAAAGAAAGCAATAGAAGATGGTGTTGCGGAGTTAAAAGAAGCGCATAAAGCTGAAGATATTGCTGCCGTAGATGCTGCAACAGAAAAGCTCAATGCTGCATGGCAAGCTGCTAGTCAGGACATATACCAAGCTCAACAAGAGCAAGGAGATCCTAATGCAACTGCCAATGCTGAAGGAGCGGCAAATGAAGGTGAATCATCAACTGATGGAACAGAAGCCGAAGATGTAGAATTTGAAGAAGTAGATGATAAAGCATAACATCAATCATAGTTTATTGATCATGGTTCGAATTTAATTTGACAATGATTAGATAACAATGACTTTTAAAATATAAGTGGTACTCTTCAAAATAGGGTGCCACTTTTTTTGTTCAATGCTTAATCATTACCTTACCAATTAAAAACCCTCTTCAATATATGAACTATAGAAAAGCTAATTTAAATGACCTAGACTCTTTAGCCATACTTTTTGACCAATACCGAGTATTTTACAAAAAACAAGCTGACCTTCCGGCCGCGCGAGCTTTTTTAAAGGAGCGTCTAACTAAAGGAGACTCTAATGTTTATGTTGCTGAATCAGACAATGAATTACTAGGTTTTGTACAACTCTACCCTCTTTTTTCTTCTACTAGAATGAAAAAACTTTGGTTGCTAAATGATCTTTTTGTAAGTGCAACACATAGAGGAAAGGGCATTTCAAAAAAACTCATTGCAAAGGCTAAAAATTTGGTCAAAGAAAGTGGTGCATGTGGCATGTATTTAGAAACTGGTCATACCAACCATATAGGGAATCAACTTTATCCTAAAACTGGCTTTAAATTAAATGAGAATTCTAATTTTTATGAATGGGATGTTTGAGGCAATCTTCATTCTAAATCAATCTAATTTGCATGTTTCCTGATTTTAATTTTTACAGTACACCATTACTAATACTTGCAATCCAAGGATTAGTTTTTGCATTTCTCTTATTGAGAAGGTACTTCAAGAAGAAAAACAATAGTGATTTTTTTCTTGGTTCTATTTTATTAATTACTGTTTGGCATCAGACCTGCTATACATTAGGTTTTATGGCTTGGTATGATACTTTTAGAAACACAAAGATCAATTATTTTCTATTAGAATTATCCTTCTTTTTAGCACCTACCATATTTTTTTACATCAGTTCCATTACTACCCCTCACTATCGTTTAAATTCGAAAAAATATTTACATTTTATTCCAGGAATAATTTACATTTTGTTTAAAGCATTTGTTTATTGTTACGATGCTTCTCAAGCAAATTTTAATGAGCAACAAAATGGATACCTAACAACAAATTTAGAATTACCTTACACCAACTATATTTTCTTTGTTTTGATTAGCATTCAAATGGGGATATACTTATTCTTTTCTTTTCGTAAATTTTATATCTACAGAAATAAATTAGACCATATTTTCAGTAATACTTATGCGTTACAATTAAATTGGATTAGAAACTTCTTAATTATTTATGGCGTGCTCTTTTTATATTTCACTTTTCAAGAAGTCATCAATGTTACGTTAACGGATTTAACTTGGATACAAGAATGGTGGTATTTCTTTTTTACCTCTATTGCAATTGTTTATGTGGGTATGGTAGGTTACTTTACCAATACGAATAAATTAAATAAAATTAAGCCTGAAGAAAAAGATATTTTTTCTACAATCCCGCATCTTCAAAATCTAGCCCCTCCAAAAGAAAAACTCAGTTCATCTAAAGATTTTGAAGAAAAGAAATCAGCCCTGAAAAGATACATGCAAACAAAAAAACCATTTTTAGATCCTGATCTCAATTTAATTGATTTAGCAAAAGCGCTGAATATGAGTAGGGCTAAGCTGTCAAATTTAATAAACAACGGCATTGGAAAAAACTTCAATGACTATATTAATGAACAAAGAATTGATGCAATCAAAGCTGAAATTAATGCAGGAAAACACAAAGAACTTTCTTTGTTAGGCCTCGCGCTCAGTTGTGGGTTTAACAGCAAAGCTACTTTTAATAGAGTTTTTAAGAAAGTAACGGGAAGTACTCCATCTCAATACGTTAAAAACAAACAAAGAGCTGACTGATTTCGAACAGGCGAACATTCGAACTAGCGAACAGGCGAACAGGCGAACATTCGAGCATTCGAACAGGCGAGCATTCGAACAAGCGAGCAGGCGAACATTCGAGCAGGCGAACATTCGAACGAGCGAATAGACGAACAGAAGAGTAATCGAGTAATCAAAAAGGTCTCAAATCGTATCAAGCCCCTAATTATTATACTTTGGGACGATTAATGCATAAAGATTTAAGACATTGGTCTCATCACCTAAATAAAAAAACAGATGAGATTTTCGCTTATTATTGTACTTATTTGCGCCTGGAGTTTGTCTTTAAGTTCACAAACAAAAGTAATTACTTTTAAAGTGTCAGTTGACAAGGAGAATACCGACGCTTCAATTGGCATTAGAGGTTCTGTCCCTCCATTGTCTTGGGAAAAAGACTTAAAACTAAATGATGAAGATGGTGATGGCATTTATGAATTAAAAGTTCAGTTCCAAACAAATAGAAGATTTGTCAAATATAAATTCTCGAAGAATGGGGAATTAGAGCTGAAAGGGAATGATAAGAGAACGCTTTGGTTCAAAAATGAAGCTCTAATAGCTAATCACATTTTTGATGAATACAATTGCTTTAGTGAAGAAAAACTAAAAACTCTTGTTTATACAGCAGATCAAATAAAAGAAGATTTAGCAGTATTGAAATCTTGTTTGGCATACATACACCCTAATTTAAATAAATACATTTCTGCAGAAGACTTAGAAAATAATTACAAAGCTTTGGAAGCTGAATTGTTGCTTAATCCAAACATTACAAATGCGTACAAATGTATTTCGAAATTTGCAGCAAAAATAAAATGCAGTCACACCTTTACAAATCCATGGAACCAAGGAACTACGGTTGAGAAAGCCATTTTCCATCAAGCAGATAAAATTCCTTTGACTTTTTCTCGAATTGGTACTCAATTATTTATCGATAAAAATGTTTCAACAGATGCCAGGCTTAAAAAAGGATTAGAAATTCAAAGCATAAATGGAGTTTCTTCGAATGTAATCATGAATCAACTAACTGAATACATAAGTTCAGATGGAGAAAATTATGAGAAAAAATTAGAGCGCCTAACATTAAGCGGCGCTGAGAAATTTGCTCTTTTCGATATATTTTATTCTTTAGCATATGGAAGTCAAAAAGAATTTTTGTTGAGTTTAAAAAACCATGAGGATGGTGAAGTTTTTGTATCAAAAGTCAAAGCGATTTCAAAAACAAAACGTAGTTCATTAATCAATACAAAATACAATAATTCAAATCAAACATTTGCTGACAACTGGCAATTTGAACTTTTAAATAAGAGCACTGCCATTTTAAAAATAAATTCTTTTGCAGTCTATAATAAAGATTTTGACTGGAAGCTTTATTTAAATCAGACATTCACAACAATAGAAGATAAAAAAATCCAAAACTTAATCATTGACATTCGAGAAAATGAAGGTGGTGATGATCAAGTTGCTGAATATATTCTAAAAAGAATATTAAAACAAAAAATTCAAACAGAGAAGATCGAAAGCATAACTGCTTATAAAAAAATCCCTGAAGAATTAAGACCCCATATCAGTACTTGGGAAAAACAACCATACAACTGGGGCTTTAAAGTAAAAAAAAGAAAAGATAATAAATATCAACTTAGGTCTATTTATGGTGGACGAAAAAAAACATACAAACCCATGTCAAATGGATTTAAAGGAGATACGTATCTATTGACAGGGCCACAAAACAGTTCTGCGACCCACTTAATGGCTACTGTGGTCAAACAAAATAAATTAGCCTGTATTATTGGTGAAACAACTGGAGGCAATCAAAGAGGCCTAAATGGAGGTCACTATTTTTTCCTTAGACTTCCAAATTGTAAAGTGGAATTAGATATTCCGATTTTTGGTATAAACATTCAAAAAGTAAGCGAGGATACACCAAATGGAGGGATTCCACCTGACATTGAAGTTAAAAAGTCTATCAATGATTTGATCAATGAAAATGACCCTGTAATTGTTAAAACATTGGAATTAATCGAGCAAACGAATAACAATTGAACTCAAACTAATATTAATAAATCAATTCATAAAAAAGAAAATCTAAAAGGTTTTAGAATAACTGCTTTCAAATCCATAAATTTAGAATAGAAAGTAACTTTTAAAGATATTACCAGATTGCATAGATTAAAATACTTGCTTGTTTATACCTTACCATTAAGTGTATATGTCTCTTTCACGCAGCATGGCTACGTAACTTTTCTTCCTATACTTTTATATTTTGGTTTTGTCCCTCTCTTGGAAATGTTACTTAAACCTGATAGAGAAAACATCGATAAGAAGATTGTTTTTGATGAAAAGAACAGCACGCTTTATGATGTAATATTATACTTAGCCTTACCCATTCAGATCGGTTTTCTAATTTACTTTTTCTTTGTCATTCAGGATACACCTTTTTTATCACTTGACTTTTTTGGAAGAGTAAGTGCCATGGGATTAATGTGTGGGGTTATCGGCATCAATGTTGGTCATGAATTAGGCCATCGATTAAAGAGATGGGAGCAATTTCTTGGAGAAATTCTGTTATTGTCTTCTCTAGATACGCACTTTCTTCCTTACCATAATGGAGGTCATCATTTAAACGTTGCTACTCCAAAAGATTCAGCTACTGCTGCAAAAAATGAATTGCTTTATACCTTTTGGCTGAGTTCACATTTTGGAAGTTATGTAGAAGCTTGGAAACTTGAAAACAGAATGATGCGTACTAAAAACAAATCGATTTTTTCATTAAGTAACCGAATGGTTACTTATTCAATTGCAAATGTTCTTTTAATACTTACTATTTTTTACTTCTTTGGACCTTATGTATTGATTGCTTTTATCATGGCATCCATTATAGGAATCCTTTTATTAGAGACTGTAAATTACATTGAACACTATGGTTTATTAAGAGCGAAAAGATCTTCTGGCAGGTATGAACCGGTCCGTCATCATCACTCTTGGAATTCTGATCATCCAATTGGTCGTACTTTACTATTTAATCTTTCTAGACATTCAGATCATCATTATAACGGTAGTAAAAAATATCAAATTTTAGAATCCCTCCCTTTCAGTCCTCAAATGCCAACTGGTTACCCTGGCATGATGGTCCTTGCATTTTTACAACCTCTTTGGTTTTTAGTGATGAATAAAAAATTAGAAGAATTTAATAAGATTGAAGTAAAAACAAATTAGATAATCTTTTACCTCAAGAAATGCTTTGACTAAATTATAATTTCAATGAATGATGTTTCTAAATCAAAAATTATTTATCAGCAACGTATAAATAAAGTCATTGATTATTTGCAGCAAAATTTAGACAAAAGTGTAGCTTTAAAAGAATTGGCTAAAATTGCACATTTCTCACCTTTCCATTTTCACAGAATATTTGTGGCAGTAACTGGACAATCCGTTCATTTTTTTACGAACCGACTTCGTTTAGAAAAATCCGCTCGGCTTCTAAAATTTGCAAATCAATCCATTGCAGATACTGCTAAAGACTGCGGTTTCTCGTCACCTGCTACTTTTTCAAGGTCATTTAAATCTTACTATGGTATTAAGCCCAGTCTGTTTAAAAAGACTGGGAAGATTGAGAATAGCAAGATTTGCAAAGAACTTTTTCCGCTCGAAGATTACCTTGTGCCTATGGACGATGTACAATTAAGAAAAACATTTCCAGTTGAAGTGAAAGCATTTGCCGAAAGGCGAATTGCTTATATGAGAATCAAAAACTCTTTTCAAGAAGGTGTTGTCTTAACTGCTTTTCGTAAAATGGTAGATTGGGCCAAAACAAAAAACCTTTTTGAAAGAGAAACAATTTTTGGGATGTCAATTGATGATCCATTTGTGACTCCTCAAGAGCAATACATATATGAAGTGTGCATCACGCTTCCAGAAGACTTTCAACTCGAAGATGAAATGCTGAGTATGACAATACCCTCATGTAAATATGCTGTCACTCGAGTTTCTGGTGACATGAATTTAGTGGCCACTGCTACCCATTATCTTTGGAACACTTGGTTAATAAATAGTAAATATGAGCCTGAACATCAACATGGTCTAGAAATATATTTAAAAAAGGAAAACATGCTTGACTGGAGTCATTTTGATTTAGACCTATGCATAGCTGTTAAAAATCTAAAATACAATTAATATGAAATTCATTTATTTAGTACTGGTTTCTTTATTACTCTTAACCTGTCTCCATGGTAAAAAAGATAAGGTCACCTTACAATCAAAAGTAATTGAAGATACTACACCAAGGGTCACAGGAATAGGTGGAATATTTTTCAAATCTCAAGACCCTCAAGCAGCTAGAGCTTGGTATGGTGACAATTTAGGTTTAGCCATCCATCCTTGGGGATCTCCTTTTGAATTTAGAAATGCAAATAGACCTGAAGAAATAAATTACTTAAGTTGGGGCCCCTTTACTGAAGATGCTGAAAACTTCGAAGAAACGGACGCCACCTTTATGATCAATTATAGAGTACAAAATTTAGCTGGTTTATTAAAAAACTTGAAAGCCAAAGATATCATAGTAGTCAATGAACTAAAGGAATATCCACATGGTAAATTCGCTCACATTTTGGATCTCGAAGGAAATAAAATAGAATTATGGGAGCCTAATGATGCTTACTTAACATCAATAGGTGGAGCCACTACGAAGTAGCAGCATCCATTCTGATGTATTTCTTTTTCATGTATCGAGAATAAACGATGCCTAGAAGAGATGGCAAGATCCATGGTACTAACATCCATTGTTGGGGCAAATGCAAAACATTCATCAATATACGACTCCCTCCGAAAGCAAAGAAGGCAGTATAAGCTGCAATCCCAGAAATGATGGTTCCTTGAATGTGCATCTTTATGCGCTTCTCTTCATTCATGGCTTTTTCCTTAGTTAAGAATACGGCACGAGCAGCTGGTATTGCAAACAAGCCAAAGAATACCATCATTGGCCCCATTCCTTTTAGTTGAAATTTTATAGCTCCTAAGTAAATCATGTAAATGGCAGAACAAGCTAAAACAGCTAAGAATATTTTTCGGATTTTAAAATAATTATCCGACCATCCTTTTTTATGTTTAAGGATTTCAAAAGAATACCATAAAGGATATGCAGTGATCACTGTTAAGTAACCAAGGTAAATGGCAGCAATGTATCGTTCCATCATGACATTGCAAATGCTCATCAATCCAGAAGTAACTAAAACACCCCACATACAAAAAAAGTAATACCAACCTACTTTTCGATGTAAAGTACTCCCTTTCTTTACTCCAACTGGAATCCAAAATAAGATGAGACTCAAAGTGCCTAAAGGAATATGTATCCAAAGAATGATTTTATGAATCGTTTCTACCATGACTTAGTATTGAATGATTAATGATTCAAACATAAGTGTCTAATACAACTGGATCAAGTACTATGTGATGGCTGGCGCTTTCAGGGACGAGCGACAAGCGAAAAGTGACTAAATACAAGGCATTGGGACGAATGACAAGCTGATTTTTAAAGATTTAGCTTCTAAATTTTGAAACGAATTTTCTAGATACAGGGATTTCCTTAGGACAATTTGCTAGGCTCAAGACTAATCCTTGCGCGTTTCCTGACATGGAATTTATAGCTTCTTTATTGACCAAGTAAGAACGATGACACTTTATGATTTGGCTTTCTTTTGTTAGTTCTACGATGCGTTTTAGTGTATCTCTTTCTAAAGATTCCTTCAATTCACCATTTGCATTTGTATAAACGAGCTTAACGTAATTTTGCATAGCTTCCACGTATTTAATCTGACTTATGGGTATGCCAAGCACTTCAATGCTTGAATTAGATTTTAATTCATCCTGGATTAGGTGTTTATCATTAATTTCCTTTGCAATTTTTTGGTATTTTCTTTCTTGTCGTACCACAGACCATGCACCAATAGCAACTACCGGAAAAATACCAACTGACAGTGTTCCAGATACCATGTATGGAAAGAGTTCCCATTTTATGTTCCCAAAAAAAGTAAATCGAATGTATATAAAGTTAAAAAGGCTTATCATTAATATGATGCCCATCATGTGCAATATCCACTTCCAAAACTTATAATCCTCTGCTTTCCCTTTAATTCCAAGTACTCTCCCAAAAAACAATTCATAAAATAAACATGCGAAAAATGACATAAAACCAAAACCCATGCAAACAAGAAATTTATTAGATTTTACTTCAGACATGTCACCAGGCTCAAAGTGGTAAAGAAAAAAGGTTACAAACAAAGAAATTACAGCGACTGTTTTTATTATGGTAAAAGGATCTTCTTCCAAATAGAAAGGTTTTGTAGCAATTTCCTTTATTTTACCTAAGAATCCCATTGAATAAAGATAGAAATTAAATAATTCATTCGCCCTTATTTTTTTTAACCATTTTCCCTTTAATTTGTTAAATATGAAGCAGTTAAAAGCCGAAAAATGTCCAATATATTTTTTAGTTTTATATAATTTTGAAGATAAAAATTACATAACTATTCATAAAGAAAATTAAATGATTATTTCAGAAGTAAAACAAAGACTGAAGGATGGCAATGAAAGATTTGTTATCGACAAATTAGACGGAAAGCTTCAAGATAGCAATCGTAGGAATGACTTGACTTCAGGGCAAGCTCCTTATGCGATCGTGCTAAGTTGTGCTGATAGCCGTGTAGTACCCGAACTAGCTTTTGATGCAGGTTTAGGTGAATTATTTGTTGTTAGAGTAGCAGGTAACATTGCTAATAGTTCTTCAATCGCAAGTATTGAGTATGCAGTTGCACATTGTGGCTCCCAAGTTATTGTTGTTTTAGGCCATCAAAGTTGTGGAGCAGTTACGGCAGCAGTAAATGGAGGAGATAATGGTTACAATCTAAATCATTTGTTAAGTCACATCACGCCTGCCATAAGTGCCTCTCCTGAAGGTGCAGCAGTAAATGATGTGGTAAAAAAGAATGCTGAATTAACAGCAAAAGAATTAATGAATAGATCTTCTATCATTGGTAATGCGGTTAAAAATGGTAGTGTTGAAATACTTCCTGCTTATTACAATTTAGATTCTGGAAAGGTAGATTTTTTGTAAAAAAATCAAGCTAACAATGCGTCAACAAATTTATGGTTAAAATCCATAAACTTGTTGACGCTTATTTTATCGCTTTCATTAGCTTTCACTCCGCCCATTACAAATTTATATAGATGGGATTCGGATTTAATCTAGGTTTAATTTTTTTTATCCTACCATTGAGTGCCATCTTGTTCATTCTTTTTTTAATCTCTATTGCCATCCGCCCTTTTTTTGAAAAGAAAATTTTATCAAAAGAAGATTATTACGGCGAATACATCATCGACAGAAATTTTTTAGCGGTGAAGATGCAAATTGGCAATACAATACCTTTCGTTTCGAAATCACCAAACAAGATTAAATTTTTTATGTTACGGATAAAGCGGAGGTTTTACGAACATATAAAGGAACAATTTGTACAACAAAAAGCTATGAGTCGAAAAGGCTTAAAATTTCGATGAACGAGCCAAGGATTCATGTGTTAAGAAGTCCTCCAATTACCTATAGAGAAATTTGGGGATTTTATTTAGTATTTTATTCCCATAAGTATCATAATATGTTTTTTCGCAAAGGCAAATGGAAACAACTTGATCTTTAATTAAATTCTAGAAAACTTTTAAATGACGCAAACAAAAATATTCAAATGAAATTTAGAGTAGCACAAACTTCTGATTTACCAAACATTATTGGAATGCTTGCCGACGACAAACTAGGACAATCCAGAGAGAATTTTCAGCTCCCACTTCCACAAAATTACCAGCAAGCATTCAAAAACATCACAGAAGATAAAAACCAAGAATTAATCGTATTAGAAGATCCTAATGGAGAAGTAATTGGTACACTCCAACTCACCTTTATCCAATACCTCACTTACCAAGGTGGTATAAGAGCTCAAATTGAAGCTGTACGAATCCGTAAAGACAAAAGAGGATTAGGTTTAGGCAAAACGATGTTCAATTGGGCTATTAAAAGAGCTCAAGAAAAAGGTGCTCATTTACTGCAATTAACAACTGATAAAAAACGACCAGAAGCCATTAAGTTTTATAAAGACTTAGGTTTCAATCAATCTCATGAAGGTATGAAGCTTCATTTTGGATGAATCACGATTCATTAATAAAAAATACCTTATCTTTATTGTACCTACCTAAAGCCTTGTATTATTAAATTTTAAATCTAAACGATGTTATTATTTAACTTAATAGGCAATCTTCCACCAATAATTCCAGACAACACAGATTTTACAAGTGGATTCGGATTTTTTGTAATTTTACTTTTGCTTATTGCTTTTTATAGAAGGAAGAAAACTCAAGAAAATCAGGGAGTTAGCACTTCTGAGCCTTTCTTTTTTGAAAACCATGATCTATTATTGCAAGAGAAACGTGAAATTAGTGAACAATAAGTCATTCCATTCATTATAATGGTATTCAAATATAAATGATGAGCGAAAGCAAGAAAATTCAGATGAGGGACATGTTTAATACCATAGCAGGTAACTATGACCAGTTAAACAAACTCATCACTTTTGGAATGGATAAAAAGTGGCGAAATAATGTCCTTGATATTGTTAAAAAGCACCAACCTAAAAACATCCTGGACATTGCCACTGGCACTGGAGATATGGTCATTCGTTATGCTAATGAAATCAAAGCTCAGCGAATCGTTGGTGTCGATATTTCAGAAGGAATGCTCAAAGTTGCTGAAGAAAAAATCGAAAGCTTGCCTAATGGTAATCTTATTGAACTTAAAGTATCTGAAGCAGAAGCCCTCCCCTATGAGGATGCAGCATTTGATGTAGTTTCTATTACCTATGGGATTAGAAATTTTGAAGACCTTATGCAGGGACTAAAAGAAACCCGCAGGGTTTTGAATAAAAATGGAATTTGTGTGATTCTAGAAACATCAGTCCCGACAAAATTTCCATTTAAACAAGGCTATCATCTTTATACAAAAAGAGTGATGCCTATTTGGGGCAAAATATTATCAAAAGACAAAACAGCTTACAACTATTTGTCTTCATCAGCGCTAGAATTTCCTTACGGGGAAAAAATGAAAGCTATCTTAGTACAAGCTGGTTTCAAAAGTGTTCAGATTTTGCCTCAAGCTAATGGGATATCAACTATCTATGTAGCACATAAGTAAGCATGAGCGTTTTCATCACCTTTCTCCTCACTTAATTTTCATTCCTTTGAACTATTTAGACAATTATTTATAAATTGTCCTATAGTTGAATCACAAAAAAATGAAAATGCTTAGCTCAGTTAAACGTTTATTTCTCTTCTTACTTTTAGTTCTATTATACTCAAGTATGCTTACCGCTCAGCTGGGGCAAAATGATTGGAAAAAAGTGGACTTAAATAAAACGAATGAAGAAAAGAAAACCAAGGCGAAGCTAGCCCATCAGTATTCTGAATTTCAGACCTATAATATTTCGATTAAAGATTTTAAAAAACACTTAATCAAACAAGTACAGGAAATTACCATTCCAAATGCTAAAGGAAATTTCGACTCTTTTATTATTGAGCCAGTAAAAGTAGTTGCAGAGGAAGTGGCACATTTATATACCATCAAAACTTTTAGAGGCCATTCAATAAAAAATCCTCACATTATAATTGCTTGTGACATCAGTGATGGCGGTTTTCATGCAGCCATTTACAATGGAAGCAACAGCTATTATATTGAACCAATACTTGCAAAAAGTCCTAACAATCTTGTTGTATTTGAAAACAAAGCAAAAATAGCTGCGAAAGTAAAGTGCCATTTTAAGAATGAAACGAATTCTGAAGGAAACGATAGAAGTTTTAATTTAGCACCTACCACCAAAAGGACTTTTAAACTTGCCATTGCAGCAGCTGGTGAGTACTCGCAAGAATTTGGGGGTAATCCATATAATTCGGGAAATGTTTTAAACGCCCTTGCTTCTGGAGTCAATATGATGAATCCTATTTACCTCAGAGACAATGGAGTTGAATTTACTTTAGTATCTACTACTGCCTTGGTCTATCAAAATCCAAATTCAGATCCATTCGATACAGTAAATGGAGATCTGCTTTCGGCTTCTCATACAGCATGTGTAAATGCATTAGGTGTGAATGGATTTGATGTTGGACATCTCGTGATTTGGGACGATCTTGGGGGCTTAGCTTCTTTTGGTGTTGTCTGTAATAATAATTCTAAAGGTGAAGCTTTTTCTGCAGCAAGTAGTTCGACTACAACGCTCTGGGTTGATTATGTCTGTCATGAGCTAGGGCATCAATTCAAATCTGAACATAACTTTGCTGCAAACTGTCAAGGAAATTCTGCTGGAGGATTTAGGTATGAACCTGGGGAAGGATCATCTATCATGTCTTATGCAAATGTTTGTAATTTTAGTGATAATTATTCTAATGGCTCAGATCCCTATTTTCACTATTCTTCCATTAGTCAAATCCAAACTTTTTTAAACACCATCAATTGTGCCGTGAGTAATTCAAGTGGTAATGCAAGTGATCCTATTGCCGATGCAAAAAGCAATATTACCATTCCAAAAAACACACCTTTTGTTTTAGTTGGTTCAGCAAGTGATGGAAATGACCCGCTTGCTAATTTGACTTACAATTGGGAACAATACGATGGAACTAGTCCAGTAGCGAGTGGAAATCCAAATTGCAATGCTACTTCATCACCTTTATTTAGGTATCGGCCTCCTGTCTCTGATAACTTCAGAGCCTTGCCACCATACAATAATGTCTTAGCAGGTAATAATAATAGCATTACTTGGGAAAAACTACCTTGCGTAGCCAGAACATTAAATTTTTCTTTAGCAGTTAGGGACAATAATGTAAATTTTGGCAGAGTGACTCATGATCAAATGCAAGTAACGGTTTCTAATACAGGTCCATTTGAATTGACTTCACCAAATGGTGGTCAAACATTAAGTAGCAGTACCACAGTAACTTGGAATGTAAATGGAACAAACAGTCATTGTCCAAATATAGATATATTGGTTTCTACGGATGGAGGAACAAGTTATACTGTCATTGCGGATGCCACACCTAACGATGGTTCTCAGACAATAAATTTCACCAACAACTCTACCACTGCCAGAATTTTAATACGATGTGATGTTCCTGGAGGTTTTAGAAATGCTTCTACCTTTTATGATACAAGTAATGGAAACTTTACTATTTCTGGGGTAGCAAGTAATCCTTGCTATAGTGATTTGACTAATGCAAATGGTCTTGGGACAAATGAAACGGGAACAGTTGATTATGAATCTTCAACATTTATCAATACAACAGCGCCTACTGTTTTACAAAGTGGGTCAAAGGTGGACTATGATGCTACTACTACAATCTGCTTAAACTCCGGCTTTGAAGTTAAAGTCGGCGCAGAGTTTGATGCTTTCATTGATGGTTGTAATAATGGGAGTGGTGGAAATAACATCGGAGGCGAAATTGTGAACAACAAGTCTAATACCAAAAACTCTGTACTACAAGCTGATGCTGATTTAAACTTCTTTAGTCAGATATGGAATGAGTTGATGATGATTTTTAATCCAAGTAAGCATTAGTTACTTCTTCTTTTTTTTCTTTGAAGATTTAGCCAAGGGATTATAAGCTAAGCAAAGGCCTAACCAATATTCAAGGTCTTCATCACTATCAAATCCATCTGCTGCGACAAATACAAATCCTTTCATAGGTCGACCAGTGAAATCCATAGGTAAGCAACCTGGTCGCTTTAATGCTTCTTCATAAGCATTGGGACCAACCCTAGCCATCAACAAATCAATTTCTTTCTTTTTGTCAAAGTGTATTCCACACAGCATTTTATCGTTTACCATAAAACACAAACCACCCATCATTTTCTTTTCTTCCACTTTTGCTTTGCTCTCTTTCAGCACCCTTCTTATTCTTTCTGCCATGTATTCATCGTAGGCCATAATAATAAATTTTATATTTTATATTTTATATTTTAGTGGGCATAAGCTATTTCGATATCAAAATATTAATGAAAGATATAAAAATGAAAGGAATTTTAGATTGGCAAAGCAAAGAAGTCGTCAACATTTTTGATGAAACTAGTTTGTGGTCAGCACCTTTTGGTAGATTGCTTTTAGCCAATATCCCTATGAAAAAAAAAGCAACAGTATTGGACATAGGATTTGGAACTGGTTTTCCTTTGATAGAATTAAGTCAACGTTTTGGAAGATCTTCAACTATTTATGGAATAGATATCTGGGATGAAGCAATTTTGAGAACAGAAGAAAAAATTAGGGTCTTAGGTATCCAGAACATTAAAATCTTAAAACAAAGTGCAGAAAAAATTCCTTTGGCTGATGATAGTGTAGATTTAATTTGTTCGAATTTAGGGGTCAATAATTTTGAACACAAACTGGCCGTTCTGCAAGAATGTCATAGGGTTTTAAAACATGATGGATCCATTTGCATCACAACAAATCCAATAGGAACTTTTGAAGCTTTGTATTCACTTTTTATTACTGCAGCTGAATTTCTTGGTTTAAAGGATGCCATTAAAAACATTGAAGCCAACAGAAATCATAGAGATCATTTTGAAAACATTAAAACTTATATGGCGGATGAAGGATTTATTTTACATGATAAAAAAACTGATGAAGATGTCATAAGGTTTGTAGACGCCCTTTCCGTTTTTAATCATTCTTTAATCAGGTTTGGCTTTTTAGCTTCTTGGAAAACTTTTATTGCAGAAGAAATGCAGGCTACTTTTTTTAAAAAGGTGATTGCTCTAATACAAAGAGAGATTAAAACACAAGGTGAATTTAGCTTAAAAATCCCAATCTTATATTTAGTCTTTCAAAAGAGCTAATTGATTATCTCTCTTAAGTTCTTTGCGGCATTTTCAGATTTTGGAAACATTGCAACATTTAATTTTAATAATTTTAGTGCCTTTTCTTTTTCGTCTTTAGCTAGATAATCATAGGCCAACCAATTGATAACTTTTTCATAATAAACCACCCCTTTAAAGTCTTCAAACATTTCTTCAGTTTTATTCGCTAAAGCAATGCCCGTTTCAATATGACCGGAATGGAAACAGTAATAGACCAAATCTATTAATTCAAAAGCCTCAAGATTATTTTTATTTTCATCAACCGCTTGCAATAATTTATCAAATTTTTTAGCAGCAATGTAAGCTAGTGCTTCGTCTTTAAACACTTTAATTCTTTCATAAACTTCTCCTCCTTTAATAATGGTTTTTGGTCCATCTAAATTCGAAAGATCATCGAAAGGGCTTTTATCGAAAATGATTAGATCAGCAGCTTTGTCTTTTTTTAAGGACCCAATACTTTCTTGTAAATTCATAGCTAGCGCTCCATTCCAAGTAGCAAACTGTAAGGCTTCTTCTAGCAAAAATCCTGAATCTACAAAAAGTTTTATTTCCGACAAAACAGACTTTCCTGCTTCCCTATTGTCAGTCCCAATTCTTATTTGCACCCCTTTCTCATGTGCTATTTTCATATAATTCATCATGTGATCAAAGGCTTCTTGTAATTGTTCTTTTTGTTTTTCAGAATATTTAGGCAAGAATACTTCTTCCCTTATTGGATAATAACTGAATGAAGAAAAGAATTCTGTTTTATTTGCTGCACCAGCAAGCACATGAACAGCAGTACTAATGCTCACTCCTTCTACTGCCATATCATCAAACAACTTAAACAACTTAGATTCCAATTCAGGTTTTTCTTGAATGTATTTAAAGAAAAAAACCATAGCCGCAGAAAAATCATCTATGTGATTACTCATATTCGGCAAGCCATAAGTTAAATTCATCAAGTCCCAGTGCGTATCGTAATTCAAAATACTTGGTGTGACTGTAAAAAAGTGTTCAAAATTTGAGACCCCCATTTCCATGGCTTCAGGTATTTCTACAATGTTTTGATCAACATGAGCGTTTAGAATAAACTGATGTTTTTTTGCTTCGCCAATAATAAGCGCCATATCATCGGGGCTTAATTTCCAATACAGTTTTAAATACTTGACTCCATATTTAGCATATTTTTTAATTTTCTTAGCAGCTTCTTTGGCACCTGATACAACCGTATGATGTTGTGCTGGATTTTTATTCCATTTAAAATCTGAAATTATGGCTCCCCCTACTAAGTAATTACTAGGATATAATGGAGAAGGATTTTTCTGCCAATTTAAACAGACCTCCATCCATTCTTCTGGTTGTCCCATATCTATAATAGTCGTTGTACCATGATTTAAACAATTTTGAGCAAGTAATTTCCGATAGGAATCATCTATAAACTCAGGCCCAGTCCCTCTAGAAATGTCTAACATTTGTCTTAGATGAACATGTGTATCTATAAAACCAGGAACAACTAATCTTTCTTTGCCTTCAATAAATTTGGATTCTTTGAATCTTTCTGCATTTAGTTCCATTGATTTTTCCAAGTCAGAACTTTCAATTATGTCAACAATCTTATCTTTAGAAATTAAGATGCATTGATTTGGAACTATGATTTTATGTTCACTGTCAAAGAGATTCACTTCTTTAATAACTAAATCAACAGTCGTGTTAATTTTTGATTTATTTTGATCATCATCAATAGAAGCAATTTGCAAAAAGCAAAGAAAATAAAGAAGGTATTTAATCATAGTCAGTTTTAGTTTTATTTATTTCCAAATGGGAATTTCAACATAGCTACTGTTATACCACTTTACGGTCAAAGGATATTTTGCATCCACTATAGATTCTTCAGAAGGTTCTTTTCCAGTCCCATAATTTAAATCTGAAAAAGGATTTTTATTTACATTTATGTGCACCATCAATTTACTTCCTTTGTTTATCTTTTTACTAATCAATCGAGTATTGGAAAAGGGAATAGATTCTTTTTCATTTGGGCGCAATAAATTCCTATGAGAAATATCTTTTGCATAACTTGCCCTTCCCAAGATATGAGACAAGTTAAAATAAGTCCCGTCCGGCATTAATTCATAAAGGGCAAGCCCAAAGTCAAAATCTTTTTTATTAATCTTGACATTCAATTTTCCTAAAAAAGATCCATTTATAATTATGGATTCTTCAAGTTCCTCACTTACAAAGTTAAAGCCATTATTCATGTCTCTATAATCGCGCATTAATGGATCTGGGTAAGTGTCATTATTCCAAATGTCTCTGTTTGAAAAATCAACCTCTTGTAAAAGAAATTTAAATTCCTTTGGTTCTTTTGGTTCTAATGTATAAACATCTTCACTCTTTTCATTTGAAAGATAAAACTTCAAAGTTTGATTACTCATTTCATCAAGACTGGATGCACTTCGCCATTCATTTAATCCCATGACTTGATAGTTTATTTTATCCTTAAGGATGATAGGTTTTTTGCCTCCCATAAAAATGTAATCAAACCATTCATAAGTAATTTGTTCTGTATCAATCAATGCATCATGATCTACAGTATATCCACTGACCGTTTCAGCTCCTTTGTATTGTGCACCAAAGTGATTGTAAGGACCGATGATCAAATAATGATTTGCATTGGGATTGTATTTATAGTGATCCCTCAAATAGGACAAAGAAGAATTTTGAGAATCGTTAAAATAGCCGTCTATGGTTAAAATTGGAATATTAATTTGTGCAAATTCGTTTTGGTATGGAGTCATGTTTTGCCAATAATCATCGTATGAAGGATGATTTAGCCAGCGTTGAAACATCCGATTTGGTGTTCCATCTATGCTGTCTAATTTATTAAATGCAGCTCCAGAATTCCACCATGAATTTTGCATAGCTCTGAAGCGTTGACCATCGTAATATGAAAGTGTATCCATGTATTGATGGCTCCCCACATACAAAGACCAAGAGTAATTAGGGTTTACAAAAATTCCATTTTCTGTAGGCAATCCCATTCCTGGACGATTGGCAACATAAGGTACGATTGTCTTTAGTGCGGGATGTAACTTTTTAGTTGCAGCCCATTGTGTAAAACCATTGTAACTCCCACCATACATTCCTACTCTCCCATCACACCATTTTTGTTTACTGATCCAATTTATTACATCGTAACAATCCTTTCCATCATGCTCGTATGGCCAAATCTTCTCTGTAGAATGTCTCTTTCCTCTCGAATAAGCAATAATTCCAACATAACCTTTATCTACTGATTTTTTAATGCTTTCAAGGTCTCTTCCTTTATCTCTTACATAAATGGTAAATTGAAGAATGACAGGTTTTGCTAACTCTTCCCCTTTTAGCTTTGCTACTATCCCAGAAATGTAAGCCCCATCTTTGGTTTGGATCATGACATCTTGAATGTCATATTTACTGTTTTTGGAATCAGTTTTAACATATTTTTCCTTAGAAGGGATACAAGAAACTGCCATTATCAATAAGTAAATTATTAATGGTTTCATTTGATTCTTTTTAAACAAAAATGTTTTTCGAAATATTTAGGTAATTGTGTGAGTTTGGATTCGTTTACTTTAGATAAGGAAACAAATGGCGATGCCCATTTTTCTGAGCCGCTCTTTTAGCCGTTTGCCCATTTACTTCGATTTCAGTATCTGCTCCATTTTCAATAAGGTATTTTAAAACTTCTAGGTGACCATTATTACAAGCGAACATCATAGCTGTTCCTTGATTTGGTGAAATCAAGTTTACCTCAGCTCCTTTTGAAACTAGAAATTTTATTAAATCTAAGTGAGCATTATTGCAAGCTGCCATTAAAGCAGTCCCTTGGTTTGGGGCGATTAAATCTATTTTAGCACCTTTCTCAATCAAATATTTAGCCGTTTCTTCAAAGCCATTATTGCAGGCAACCAGTAAAGCAGTTCCTTGATTTGGTGAAATAAAATTGACTGATACACCTTGTTCCAGTAGATATTTAACTGTTTCTAAATGACCATTATTACTTGCACCTAGCAGCGCACAGCCTTGATTCGGCGCATTAAATTTTAAATCCCCGCCTTTGCTATGTAAATATTTTATTACATCGGTGTGTCCATTAGAAGCAGCACTTGTAATCGCAGTTCCTTGGTTGGGAGCCAAATAATTTATGTCAGCTCCTTGTTTTGAAAGATATTTCACCAATTCCAAATGTCCATTGCTACTGGCTGCAATCAGTGCTGTCCCTTGGTTCATAGAATGAAAGTTTACATCCATACCTGCTTCCTCAACTAAATGTTTACAAATTTTTTCATAACCATTGAAAGCAGCAATGATCAAAGCATTACCTTGATTTGTAGTGCTTTGCTTCGGATCAATTCCTTCAGCCATCAAGAACTCCATCATTTCTTTTTGGCCATGTGCAACTGCATACATTAAAGCATTGCCTTCACTCCTACTCAAATAATCTACCTTTGCACCTGCATTTATTAGAAGTTTTGCAACTTCTATATTACCGGTTCTTGCTGCGGCGAATAATGGTGTACTTGGTTTTCTATTTACATAAGCACTTCCGACGAATTCTTTTTCAAAATAGCCCGGGTTTTCAATGAAACAATTTGGATCTACTTTTTCTAACAAGCTTTTAATGGCAGATAGGTCGTTTGCTAATATGGCTTCTGTTAATTTTTTACAATCCTTATCGCCGGTATATTCATTTGTAAGAAATTTATGTGGGTGTTTTCGTTCATTTAAATCATTCTCAGCTTCATATTCGAATTGAGAATCGTGAGTAGTTTCTGAAATTGTTACATTTATTTTAGAATTAATAGGATAGTCAAATGAATAAGTATCTCCTTCCTTTCCGATTAATTCATTAAAAGTAATGATGACTTTAATACGTCCTGTTTCATCAGTAACTGTAATCGTTTCTTTAACTCTATTGATCTTCACAGTTCCATTCGCTGCTAAAAGTTCTTTTAAAAAGGCTATATTTTTATAGTCTCCTTCATCTCCATTTGGCAAACAAGAAGGATCAAAATTTGCTAGTAAGCGACTCACTCTTTGGAGATCATTTTCAACAGCTGCTTCATAAAGTTGTTGACATGCTGAGACCTCACCAATTGTTATAAGCGAAACAGGTTCTGTTCTTTTGTTCTTTGGATTATTTTCTAACTTTTGATTTTCAATAGGCACAACTGCTACTACTTTTTCTACTTCTTCAACTACTACTACTTCTTCGCGTAGTACTTCACTTGCTTCAAGAATTTGGATTTCGGATTCATTTTCTTGTTGTGCTTGATTTAATGTGCGGGAAAAAGATGGTCTTTCTTCAATAGCCATTGAATCTACGGGCTTGTTTAAAGTCAATACCAAAGTCATAAGCAATGGAGCAACAAAAGCATATTTTAAATAGCTAAATTGATTTGATTTTTTAGCATTCATTCTCAAGATTCGTTGTTTCAATAAAGATTGGTTGTAATTTGTTGTGATGTTTAAAGGCTTTGTATAAGTGGCAATTTTGACTAAATTCAACTGATAATCTTCTTTTATTTCTGCATGACTGTTTATCAAATAATCATCGGTTTGATATTCTATATTTTTCTCTACTTCTTTTCTTAATAACCAGACAAATGGATTGAACCAAAGCACTACAATTGCAATTTCTGCTAGTAATAGGTCTATGCAATGTTTATGTCGATGGTGTAGTTTTTCATGGGTAATGATTTGTTCATAAGTAGAAAAATCGTATAAATTCGGATTGATAAAAATATAATTGAAAAAAGAACATGGGTCCTGTTCGCCTTTCATGTTTAAAATGTAAAATTCTTCGTCTTTTATTCTATCATCATGCGCAAAGATCTTCCAAGAGGTTAAAAGAAGTTGTGCTAAAAAATTAACGAGAAAAACGACTACACCAAATAGATAAATTAACTTAAAGTAGTATAAGTAGTTTTTAGGTGTTTGTTTTTCGATACTTGGATTGGGATATGGCTTCTTAGCTGCTGTTCTCTGGATATTAGCTGATGCAAGTTGGTCAGTTTTTTTAAGTACATCTACTGATTGTTGATTTTTTGTTTTTGCCAATGAAGGTTTTGTATGATCAGGCTGATCTACTTTAATTGGATTGACATCCACTTCATTGTATTCTTTGATGACGCTTGTTTCTTCAAATGCAAAAAGATCAATGACTATGCCTTGATGTTTGACCAATTTTGGCAAAAAAACAAATGGCAATGTGCAGGCGAATAAAAGGCAGCTCAATAAGTAAATTCTATTCGCATTATAAAAACTTTCTTTCTCCAAAAAGAGCTTATAAAATGCAAGTAGGACTATTATAATGATCGAGGCTTTAATTAATATAGCTATCATGATTGTTTTATTTGGACTTTATAATTTTTATCAATTCTTCTTTTTCTTCTTTGGTCAATTTTTCTTTTTTTGCAAAATGTGCTAACATTTTTGGGAAAGAATTTTCAAAAAACTTTTCCTTGATGTCCTTAATTTGAGATTCTTTATACGTTTCGAAATCCTCTTGAGGACTGTACTGATGCATGTTCCCTATCTTCTTTGCTTTCAAAATTCCTTTCTTTTCAAGGATCTTTACCAAAGTTGCCACTGTATTGTAATGAGGCTGTGGACTAGGAAACTCTGCAACAATTTCTCTAATAAAGGCTTTTTCTAGGCGCCAAATAATTTGCATTATTTGGTCTTCTCTTTTTGTTAATTCTTTCATATATCATTAATTACAAAACAATTTTACTAACTTTTTAGTAGAACTACTAATTTTTTAGTAGTATATTTTAACCATTAACAAATGCAGAAAATCAATTATCCGAAAATGAGTCCCTTATTTTAGGCTGGATCAAACATTTCAGTCTCTTGATAATTACTATCTTTAAAACTTAGCTAGGCCTAGAAATTACTAATGGCTTCTCAATAATCAGTAAGCATTTTGAAAAAGAGTATTAAAAGTATTTTACAATCATTTGGGCTTTTAGCACCTATTCAAAAATTTAGATTAAGAAAAAAGGAAGAAGCTTTCCAAGCAACTTATGCCAAGATTGATTTTTGGGAATTAAATTCGAGCGGCCTCAGTTTAAAATTTCACAGCAAAGATCAGTATTCAAAAAAATGGTTTTACCCGAGGTACGATCATCGTAAAATCCACGAACCAATAGCTACCAATCTTTTTATTGAACACCTAAAGCCAAACAGTCATGTGATGGACATTGGAGCTCATCTGGGTTATTTCACTTGCTTAGCCAGTCACTTAGTTAAGAGAGGAAGTGTACATGCTTTTGAAATTGATCCTCAGTGCTATGAACTGATCAAAAATAATCTTGATTTAAATAAAGCTGAAAACGTGATTATTAATAAACTTGCTGCATCAGATAAAAACGACTTTGAAAAAATCCCTTTACTGGAAGAACCTAATCCAGGCTTAATGATTAATGCTAAAGGAAAAGAGTATATAAATATTCCTTGCACTAAAATAGACGATTACATTCAATCCAATGATTTAACTATAGACTTTATTAAAATTGATGTTGTAGGTGCTGAAATGAAAGTTTTAAATGGCATGAAGAAAGTTTTAAAACAAGATCAACTTAAACTTCTTATAGAAGTTCATGTTGCTCATTTGGAAAATTACTTTAATACCGATTATAAAGACCTTTTAAAATTATTAATCAATAATGGTTTTGAACTTTATAACATAGATGCACATAGAGCTAGCGAAAGCAAACTTAAAAAAATCAATCAACAAAGCACTTTAAGTGGCAACACTATGCTCTGGTGTGTTAAAAACAATTAGATACTTAATTCCTTCTGGGAATAAGAGTCATTGGATAAGCTACAACACTTTCATGTCCAGATTTAGAAACGGCAGCAACACCGAATAAATAATTATCGATCACTACATTTTCCAGTACATATCTATTTACATTCCCTACAAATTTTGAATACTGCCATTGAGCTTCCGTCGTTTCTCTCCAATAGATTTTATACCCACTCAATTCTTCGCTGGAGACTGCATCCCATCTCAAAGTGGTTGATGGCTGCACGGCTCCACCTATTTGTACATTCTTAGGACTAGGAGGTGACCATGCAATACTCGCTAAAGCTATGGCATTTACAGCTGTCAATTTTTTAGCATAATTAAAATCAACGCCTTCAATGACATCACCATATTCGACCCCATCTTCAGAACGGATATCCTGATGTTGTCTATTATAATTTTCATGACTTTCCATAATTCTTACTCCTGCAAAACCTTCATCATTGAAAGGTCTGTGATGCCCACCTCTACCAAAACGATCCAATCGATAAATCATCATAGGCTTCATATCAGGCATATAGGTACTTGTCATCCTATGCACATATCTGGCTAATTGTCTCGACGGGCCATCTACTTCGCCTCCATAAAAACGGTACCAGATTCTTTTTTGCTCGTCTAAGTCAACCGGAGTCGGTTCAGAAAAAATGCGGAAAGATTTATTGTCTACTACTCCATCTATTCCATGGATGTTACCGATCATATCATTGTTTAAAATGCCTATGATTTCCCATCCATCTTCTTTTGCTTTTTTTGCCATATACTTCCCTCCAAATAAACCTTGTTCTTCTCCTGACAATCCGGTATAAATAATGCTAGTAGGAAATTTGTATTTGCTTAAAACTCGTGCTGCTTCGAGCGTACCTGCCATTCCGGAGGCATTATCATTTGCACCCGGCGAATCATCTGTTCTATTCATAGGATCTGTTATCCTCGAATCAATGTCTCCAGACATAATGATGTATTTGTTTGGATCAAGCTGCCCTTTTTGGATGGCAACAACATTGACAACCCAAGTATCGACATCAAATCTTCTATTGCCTTCTGCTGGTACAAGTGATCTTTGATAAAAGACTTCTAAACAATTTCCACAGTCTGCTGATATTTTTTCAAACTCCGCTTTAATCCATCGCCTTGCGGCTCCAATGCCTCTAGTTTCGGATAAAGTATCAGATAAGGTATGACGAGTTCCGAAATTTGCTAAACGCCTAATGTCTTTTTCTATTTGTTCTGCAGATACAGCCTCAATTATTTCATAGAGTTGAGGATCAGTTTGGGCTGAAACTAGATTTGGAATTAAAAAGATAAATAGATAATAAAAGCTGTCTAATAAATTTTTCATAACTAAAACTAAAAATAAAAAATTAATCAATAGGAAATCTTAAATATTTTTCAATCATACTTTAAATCAATTCTGACTAATTTGGAATTTATTTCAAAATTTAATTAATATTGACCAAAAGATCATTTAATGAATAAATACTCAATTGCAATTCATGGCGGAGCAGGTACATTGGTGAAAGGTATGATGACTTCAGAAAAAGAACAAGCATATAAATCTTCTTTAGAAATAGCATTAAATGCTGGTTATGAAATATTGAACCATGGTGGATCAGCCGTAGATGCAGTAGAAAAAGCTGTCCGATTGCTTGAGGATTCACCATTATTTAATGCAGGCAAAGGTTCAGTCTTTAATGCTTCAGGCGAGCATGAAATGGACGCCTCAATTATGGATGGAAGTAATCTCAAAGCTGGAGCAGTTTCTATGATTCAAGGAATAAAAAACCCTATTACTTTAGCCAAAGACGTGATGCAAAAAAGCGAACATGTTTTCTTGGCTGGAAATGGAGCGATGGAATTTGCTCGAGCACATGAGCACGTTTTTGAAGAAGCAAGTTATTTCCACGATGATTTCAGGCATGATCAATGGCAAAAAATCAAGGATACAGATAATTTTCAACTGGACCATAGTGATAAAATAGATTCAAAATTTGGGACGGTTGGCGCTGTCGCCTGCGATCAAAACGGGAATATCGCAGCTGCAACATCCACTGGAGGAATGACAAATAAAAGATTTGGCAGAGTTGGTGATAGTCCAATGATTGGAGCCGGTAATTATGCTAATAATAAAACCTGTGCTGTATCATGTACAGGAAGTGGTGAATACTTTATCAAAGGTGTAGTAGCTTATGATGTTGCTTGTTTAATAGAGCACAAAGGTATGTCATTGGAAGCTGCTGCTTCAGAAGTTATCCACCGCAGACTCTTAGAAATAAATGGGGATGGTGGATTGATTGCTATAAATACAAAAGCAGAAATAAGCATGCCTTTTAACACAGAAGGGATGTATAGAGCTTGTAAAGCTTCAAATGGTGAAGAGTTGATAGCCATATATGGTGGATAGGATAAGTTTTTCAAAGACTTTAAGCTGGATCAATTTGCTTCTACAATGACACTCCCTACTTCTACTTTTCTTTTTGCGATATCATATTTATCCCCATTCGATAAAACATGAATGGTGAGATTTGCCATTGTCATAGGTGCTCCTTCTTGTAAGTCCGCTTCATTATTATGACTCAAATTACTACCATCAAAAATGATTGCCATTCCAGAACCAATAACAGTGCAATCATTTCCATTGCTTATAATCATCCCTGTATCTTCAGCAAGACCTATGCCTATCAAGTCCGGAAATTTGGCAACAGCCTCCGACTGCCTTCCAAAACGTCCCCTTTGAATAAAATGTGTATCAAAGATCAGCTCTGGGATAAGATCAAGTCCTTTATACATAGTAACCGCTCCTTTAATGAAGGATTCAACTGCGCTTCCACCAGCAATCATTTCTTTAGACATTGCCATAGCTCCAGCACTTGTACCTGCTATCACAAAACCTTCTTCATTTTGATAGCGATCCAAGAGCAATTTGTGAATTGGACTAGCTCCAATTTTATTAGTGATCTTGGATTGGTCACCGCCTGAGAACATTACACAATTCGCTTTTTTAATAAGTGATATTGCGTTCTCTTTATAAGCATCTTCTTTATTTCTAATATGTAGAATATGTACATTTTTACATTCTAAAGTAGTAAATGCTTTCATATACATTTCACCAACTTCCAAAGGAATACTGGATGCAGTAGTAATAATTACTATATGAGCCTCCAAGCCTCCAGCTTCTTCTACCAAATGTGAAAGTATGCCATCTTCTATGAATTCTAAGGTATATTTTTCGTTTTTGCCCTCTCCTTTATCTTCATTGCCACCAATAGGTATTAGTGTTCCTTTTATTTTTTTCATTTAAATTTTAAAATTTAATACAAAAAGTAAAAATACGATAATATTTAGATCGTGGATAACTATAAATTATTTAACTTAAGGATTAAACGAAAAATAACGAATATGGATATCATTAGTATCAATGCGATGAGAGGGCCAAATTATTGGTCGATTAGAAGACACAAACTCATCGTTATGGTGTTGGATATTGGTGAGATGGAAGAATATCCTTCAAATAAGATAGACGGCTTCAAAGATAGATTGGTAGCCATGTTTCCAACAATGTACGAACACCGATGCTCAGTGGGTACGGCAGGGGGATTTTTTCAAAGGGTTGAAGAAGGTACCTGGATGGGTCACATCATAGAACATATAGCCTTAGAGATTCAAACACTTGCAGGTATGGATGTAGGTTTTGGTCGTACTAGGGGCTATGGGCAAGAAGGCGTATACAATGTAGTTTTTGCCTATATCGAAG